>RHBP01000001.1 GCA_010030955.1 Synechococcaceae bacterium WBB_10_009
TGTCCTGCAGCATCACGCTCACGAAGGTGCAGCCCAGCTCGTCGCACACGGCCGCGTCGTAATGGCTCATGCGGTGGCAGGTGCCGCAATCTTCCGAGCTGAACTTGAGCACGTGCAGCATCAGGCGGGGGCAGCTGGGCAAACCCTAGGCAAATCCGCAGCAATCGCATCCCTCAGCTGACAGGGGCGCCAGCCGTTGCTAGCTGGTGAAGGTTGCCCTTCGCCGCGGTCGGCCGGTGCCCCAGCTCTACGAACTCACCGTTCACTTCCAGGACGGCGACTCCCGCCTCTGCATCCGCGCCGACAACGAGCAGCACGCGGAGGCGATCGGGCAGGAGCTGTTTCCCAATTGCAGCCTGGCGGTGGCCCTGCGGCGGATGCCCGCCTCCGGCTGGATCGGCCACCCCGGCCAGGCGGGGTGAATGGTGGTGGGGTGAATGGTGGTGGGGGATCGGATCGGGTTGTGTCCGGGGTCTGACTAACCCTGGTCAGACCCCGGACACGCGCTCAGACCCACCCCTGGGACAGCCGTGCCCCAAGCGTCAGGCCGCCTTCAGCCAGCAGGGCCAACGCCAGGGCCAGCCCAGCCAGGACGACCCCCCAGGGCAGAAGCCGGGCCAGGATCACAAAGCCGGTGGGAATCATGCGGCGCTCCATTGCCCACCACAGTTGAGCATCGGCGAACGGGCAGCAACGGTGTCGCTGCAGACCAACAGCGGTTTGCACATGTCGATTGCAACTCGGTTGCACACGCCAGTTGCAGGCCTCAGCTCCTCAGGGCTCTGCGCCATCGGCCCGGTTGAAGCGCTCCAGCAGCCGCGGCAGCAGCACCAGCAACACCACCAGCCCCAGGGCCACCAGGCCAAACTCCACCACCCCGGCGAGCATGCGCTCCATGGGGATCCAGCGCCCCCAGAGCCAGGCGAGGCTCACCATGGTGCTGGCCCAAAGCAGTGCCCCCGCCAGGTTGCAGAGCAGGAAATGCCGATAGGGCATGGACACCGCCCCCGCCAGGGGTCCGGCTAGCACCCGCAACACCGCCACAAACCGGCCCAGAAACACCGACCAACCCGCCCGGCGCAGAAACCGCTGGCGCAGCTGCTCAAGCTGCTCGGGCCGCTGCCCCAGCCAACCGCCCACCCGCAGCATCAGGGGCCAGCCCAGGCGGCGCCCCACCCAATAACCGATGTTGTCGCCCAGCACGGCACCGCCCGCCGCCGCCGCCATCACCCCCCACAGGTTGAGCTGGCCGCTGCCGGCGGCGTAGCCCCCCAGCAGCGTGATCGTTTCGCCGGGGAGGGGCACACCGGCGTTCTCCAGCAGCATGGCCGCAAAGATCACGGCATAGCCCCAGCGGCCCAGAAGGGTCTGCAGGTCGGTGAGCGTGGCGGGGCTGAGCTCCATGGCCAGCAATCTGCCAAACCGGCCCAACGGATCGCGCCAGGATGCGGGGCATCCCCAGGCCTTGGTTCTGTGGCCGACCCCATGCCTGTGCGCCCGATCACCCCTGGCGTGGGCGCCGCCGCCCTGCTGCTCGCCCTGGCGGCGGCGGCAACACCGGCCTGCTGGGGGGCGCTCAACAGCTTCAGCCGGCTCGACCAGGTGGGCCGCTGGGTGATCGAGCGCAAAACCACGCCCGAGGGCGGCATCACGTGCCGCGCCTCCATCCCCTCGGGGGGCACCTGGTTCAACTCCAACGTGCGCATCGGCGCCGACGGCACTGTGGTGGTGCCCGATGGCCTGCGCTACAGCCCCGATGCCGCCGAGCTAGCCCAGGTGCAAGACGCCCTGCGCCGCTGCCGCGCCGACATGATTTATGTGCCCTGATCAGCCCTGGGCCCTGCCTGTTCAGCCAAAGGCGTTCTTGAGCACAGCCGCCAGGTTCATCTGACCATGCAGATACAGGCCCAGCGCCAGGGGCACCACCGCCGCCACCAGCAACGCAAACAGGATCGACAGCGGCACGTGGTTGTTCATCACCCCATCATCGGCCGCCCCAGGGCGGTGACCCGTACCGAGCCCAGTAGCCAAGGCCACACCAAACCGGCTTCACGAGCCGTTACAGTTCCTTCAACGTTTCGTTACGTTCCATGGCTGACTCCTCTTCCCGCTTCGGTTTCGTGGCTTTCGCTGAAACCTGGAATGGCCGCCTGGCCATGCTCGGCTTCGTGATCGGCCTCTCCACCGAGCTGCTCACCGGTCAGGGCATCCTGTCCCAAATCGGCCTCGGCTGATGCAAAACAACGCCACCGGCTCCTGGTTCGCCAGCCGTGCCGCCGAGCAAATCCACCGCGAACAACTCGAGCGGGTGGAGCGCTTCAACGGCCGTGCTGCGATGCTCGGCCTGCTGATCGGCGTGATCACCGAAGGGCTTACCGGCTACGGCATCGCCCACCAAATCGGCCTCGGCCCATTGGTGGATGGCTACGCCGCCTGCCACACGCAGTTCCTGCCCTTCTGCTTCTGAGTCTGGCTGTCGGGCTCAACCCCGCCAACCAAACCCTCGCCCCGGCTCACGCCGGGGCTTTTTGATGGCTTGCCCTAGTTCTTGGCGGCTTGAACCCGCTCCGGCAGCTCCACCTGGGTGTTGGCGATGGCTTGCACAGGAGTTCATCGCCCCGGCATGGGGCGGCGCCCGATCGCGTGTAACAGTCGCCCCGGGATGCAGGGGGAGCAGCTGACAGGCGCCCCGATTCCAGGGAAGACTGCGGATAACGCATCAACGCAGCGCCGGCATGGATCCCAGCATTCAGAGCGACGCCCCAACCCTTGGCCCCGAGGCCGCCGCACCCGGCGAGCGGGTGAAGATCCTGGTGGCGGACGACGAGGCCAACATTCGCCGGGTGCTGGAAACCCGCCTGGCCATGCAGGGCCACGCGGTGCAGGTGGCGGAGAACGGCGCCGAGGCCCTGGAGTTGTTCCGCGGCTTTGAGCCCGATGTGGTGGTGCTCGACGTGATGATGCCGGAGCTGGATGGATTCGCGGTGGTGGAGCGGATCCGGGCCCAGTCGGAGGTGCCGATCATCCTGCTCACCGCCCTGGGGGATGTGGCCGACCGCATCACCGGCCTGCAGCTGGGTGCCGACGACTACATGGTGAAACCCTTCAGCCCCAAGGAGCTGGAGGCCCGCATCCGCTGCGTGCTGCGCCGCTCCGGTGGCGGCACGGCCAACGGCAACGGCGGCACGGTGGGCCGCAACAACCACGTGGTGGTGGTGGGCGACCTCAGCGTGGATTTCAACCGCCGCCAGGCCCACCGGGGCGAGGAGCGCATCCGCCTCACCGGCATGGAATTCAACCTGCTGGAGCTGCTGATCAGCCGCAGCGGCGAACCGATCAGCCGGCTCGACATGCTGGAGAAGGTGTGGGGCTACAAGCCCGAGCGCTCCTCCGACAGCCGTGTGGTGGATGTGCACATCTCACGGCTGCGGGCCAAGCTCGAAGAGGACCCGGACAACCCCGAGCTCATCCTCACCGCCCGGGGCATGGGCTACATGTTCCAGCGGATTCACCAACCCGCCGAAGCGGCGGGGGTTTGAGCCCAGGCTTCAACCGGGCTCAGAACCACTCCAGCTCGGCCTGCTCGCGGGTGTTGACGCGGGCTTGGGGGGTGCTGCGCTCGAACTCCATGCGGATCGAGCGTTCCTGCTCGCCATCGGCGGCCACGGCACGGATGGGATAGAGCTGCTGGCCGTCGCGGAAGGGCACGTGCACCCGGAAGGTGCCATCGGCATCGAGGGGGACCTGCTCATCGCCGATGAACAGGCTGGCACTGGGCTCCGTGGCGCCGTACACAATCAACTCGGCATCGGCCACCAGCCAGAACGAACGCGGCCGCACGATGCCGCTGCCGGATTCGCTGCGGCCGCTGGCCCACACCCCCACACCGGAATCGCTGAACAACCCAGCGCCGGCCTCCGCGTCGAATTCGTGCAGCAGCTCTGAACCCACGCGGCGGCTGCGGGCCGGCCGGGCCGTGGCGATCTGATACAGCTGCTCGTGCTGCACACCGCCACCCCCGATGGCTTCGCTGGCCGGACCCATGGGGCCATCCAGCGTGAAGGGCACGAAGGCATCGGCCACCCGCAGGCTGGGCTCCAGGGCGGGCACGTGGGCCACCGAGGAGAAGGCCAGCGAGAACCAGCCGCCGTTGCGCAGGCGGTAGCCCAGCTCCACCCGGTAATCGCGCCCGTCCACGGGGATCGGCAGGAACCATTCCGTGGACCCACCGTCCACCACCAGCTCCTGCAGGGCGTGGGGGTGGGATTGGTCAAAGCCCAGGCCGGTCACATCCGCCACCCGCAGGCAGAGGCTGGTGGCACCCGCCTTGCGGGCGGCCTGCTGATCGGCTTCGGTGATGCTCCAGAAGCAGTAGGCCCACTGGGGATCCCGGGGCAGAAACACCACGTGGGTGCTGGCGGAATCGGAAGCGGGGGTGCTGGCGGCGGCTGAATGGTCCGTGCGGCTGGCGCCCTGGGCAGGGGAAGCGCCCTTGATGGCAGAGCGCAGGGCACCGGGCACCAGTTGCTTGAGCCAATTGAGGGGCTGCTTGCTCTGCGACATGCCGGCGATCCCCGCATACGTTGGTGGGTGGCGAAATCTTCACAGAGATTCCCGCTGCTCCCGGGGCTGTGTCAGGGGATGCCTACGCCCCTAACCTCCAGGCAGCCTCCTCCCTGGCCCCATGCGGCTGATGCGCCCACGGCTCCTGGCCTTGATTGGCTTGTTTCTGGCGGTCAGCATGGGGCTGGGGTTGCTGAAACCACCGGCCGATCCGGGCCCCATCCTGCGGCCGGCGCAAGCGGCGCCGGCGGAGCGCACGATGGAGCTGGGGCTGCATGTGAAAAACATCTACAACCTCTCCCTGCAGGACAAAACTTTTGCCGCAGAAGGCTGGTTTTGGTTGACATGGCCACCCAGCATCCAAAGCCTGATGGAGCGCAACAACATCCCGCTCACCGAATTGGTGGAGCTGGTGAATCAAGTGGAGGGTTGGGATCAACGGCTGGAGATGGACACCCAACAACCGGTTCGCCAGGCCGATGGCCGTTACCTGCAGCTTTACCGCTTCTCGGCCAAGTTCTTCGACGACCAGCAGTCGCTGCAAACCTTCCCCTACGAGCAGCTGGAACTGCCGATCACGATTGAGACCAGGCCACCCCAATTTTCGATGGCCGATGGGGCCGTGGTCCTCGATCCCAAGCAACCGACTTCCGAAATCCTTGGGGAATCGGTGGATCTCAATGGCTACAACCTAAATGGCGTCAAGGTGAGCGAGTCTGTTCACATCTACAACAGCCGCTTCGGCAATGCCAACCATACGCAGGCAGGCGAATACAGCCAGGTGAGCTATAATGTAATTTATCGCACCAACATCTGGTCAGCATTTTATCGTTTTGTCCTCCCCTGGCTGGCGGTGATGGTCATCCTGCTGTTGGCACCAAATCTGGAGGGCAATCTCAATGAATTGCGCCTGGCAATTCCCTCCACGGCCCTGCTCACCTTGGTGTTTCTGCAGCAGGGGGCCCATGGCAACCTGCCACCCCTGGATTACCTCACATACCTCGACAAGCTGTATTTGTTTGGATATGTGGCCGCCACCGTGGAGTTCTGGCTGTTCGTGTGGGGATCCAATCTGATCAGCCGCTGCGAGATGGAACAACAGGGGCCAGCCATGGCACGGATCAATGGTGTCGACAACGTGTATCAGCTGGCGGTGATCAGCGGCGCCACCTGCTTGATGGTGCTGGGTCTGCTGCGGGCTTGAGCCGCAACGGCGCGCCCAACCAGCCGAGCAACTGGTTTTTTGCTTCCTGGTGAAAAAGAAATCCGCCTAGGTGTCGTCGAGCTTTTGCCGGCGCCCGATGCCCCTGCTTTCGCTGCTGGCTGCGTTGCCCGTGCCGGAGCCGCCTGCGGAGCCCTTGGCCGCCGTGTCCAGCGGGTCCGTGTTGGTGTTGGAACGCACATCAAAGCGGCTGCCCCGCACCGGCGACCCGATCTGGGACCTGCGCCTGCAGATCCCCGGGCAACCCGAGCGCCATTTCGCCGCGGTGAGCGGCCGCGCCGATCGGCAAACCGCCAACCGCCACCGGATGGGCAGTGAAGCCCCCCTGCCCGCCGGCAGCTACTGGATCGGCGCCGCGGAGCCCCTGGGCCGGCATGGCCCCCAGGAGCTGGGGCCGATCTGGATCGGCATCGAACCGCAATTTGAAACGGGCCGGCGGGTGCTGGGCATCCACCTCGACCCCAGCGCCGGGCGCAACTGGAACAGCGGCACCAGCGGCTGCGTGGGGCTGATTCACGAACGCGACATGCGCACCCTGGCGGAGCTGCTGCGCCGCAACGGCACCAGCACCCTGGTGGTGGCCAACTGATCGCAAGCGTTGCTAGAGCGGAAAGACCGCCGAGGTGAACTGCGGCCATCAGCTGGTTCACTGATCCAAGCCGGCGGCAATGGGCACCTGCATGGGTCGCACCATTCCTCACACCACCTGCCCCGGCGCGAGCTGGGGCTTTTTGGTGCCCGACAAACGGTCGCTTGAGCTGAGATTGAAACCAGCCAGCTCTCAACCTTGGCGGCGCTGTCAGACTGATGGTCAATGGTTGCTCCATGAGGCCGGGTGAGATGGCCAACCTCACGCTCCATGACATTCCAGACGACGTGCTGAGCCGTCTTGAACAACGCGCCCACGCCCATGGGCGCACCCTGAATAGCGAAGTGGTGGATTGCCTGAAACGCCAGGCCGCGACCAGCAGCGAAACGGAAACCTGGCTGCAAGAGGTGGAAGCGTTGCGGGGCCAACTCCAAGGTGGCCCGATCCCCGTGGACGATCTGGTGGCCGCTACTGAGCGAGACAGCCATTGACGGTTGTTGTGGACACCAACGTGGTCGCAGCGCTGATGCTGCCGACAGCGTCAAGCCTGACTGTGGCTGCACAGTTTCGGCGTGATCCTGAATGGCGTGTGCCGCCGCTCTGGCGTTCTGAATTCCGCCATGTGCTGCTGAAACATGTGCGCGCAGACCTGTTGCAAGCGAACCAAGCGATCGCGCTCTGGCAAAAAGCCGTTGAACGCCTGGAGCACTGCGAGCACAGCGTCGATGGGCAAGAGGTGCTCGCCATCGCCATTCGCTGGGGCTGCTCCAGCTACGACGCCGAATTTGTGGCCTTAGCCCAAGAGCTTGATTGCCCACTGCTGACGTTTGACCGAAAGCTGTTGGAGCTGTTCCCAGCCTTGGCCGTGAAACCAGAGATCTAGCTGCTTTGTTGCGCTGCTGAGGGCGGCGCACATCCGGCACAATCAAAGGCCGCTGTTTCGGCACCGATGCCCACCGGCCCCGACACCCTGCTGCAGGCCCTGCGCTGGCGCTATGCCACCAAGGCCTTTGATGCCAGCCGCCGCATCGACGCCCCCACCTGGGAGGCCCTGGAGCAGGCCCTGGTGCTCACCGCCTCCTCCTACGGCCTGCAGCCCTGGAAGTTTCTGGTGATCACCGATCCAGCCATCCGCGCCGAGCTGCGGCCCCATTCCTGGAACCAAAGCCAGATCACCGATTGCTCCCACCTGGTGGTGCTGCTCAAGAAGCGGCTGATCACCGCCGCCGACGCCGACCGCCTGATCGCCGCCACCGCCGGCGAGCGGGGGCTCGACCCCAGCCTGCTGGAGGGGTACCGCAAGATGATCCAGGTGGACCTGATCGACGGCCCCCGCAGCCAGGTGATCGGTGCCTGGGCCGCCAACCAGGTGTACATCGCCCTGGGCAACCTGCTCACCAGTGCCGCCCTGCTGGGGGTCGACACCTGCGCCATCGAGGGCTTCAGCCCACCGGACTACGACCGCATCCTGCAGCTGGAGGGCGGCGACTACCAAAGCTGTGTGGTGTGCGCCTGCGGCTACCGCAGCGCCGACGACAAGTACGCCTCCCTGGCCAAGGTGCGCTACGCCGCCACCGACCTGGTGGAGCACCGCTGATGGCCGCCCCCTCCAGGCCCTCCGGCCTCACGATCAAGCTGCAGATCTTCGGTGCCGTGGTCGTGCCGATGCTGGCCCTGGGCCTCTGGCTCACCAGCAAGGGCTTCTTCAGCTAGCAGCAGGCGCCTGCGGCGGCCCCATCCGCTACCGCGGCACTGCGATCAAACGGGATGGCACTGCCGCAGCCCTCAAACAGGCCGTAGTGGCGCTCGAAATCACCGATGAAGGTGAAATGGGGCGCGAAGCGGCTCTGCTGCAGCATCCGGTAGGTGTTGCCGCACACCGGAAACACCCGGCCCGCCTCAAGGCTGTGGTGCTTGTCGAAGTCAAGCCGCTGGGGGGCTTCGGCGATGCCACCGCGGTAGATCACCGCCTGGCCGTGGTCTTCGCAGGCATCCTCGAGCTCAGGGATCTGGAACAGCCGGTAGGTGGCGGAATAGAAGCGGGCCTCCCCCACCAGGGCGGCCAGCTCCGGCGCCGTGATCGCCAGGGGCCGGTCGCTCACCAGCCGTGGATCGGCAAAGCCGGCGGTGCGGGCCAGCCGCAGGAAATCGTTCCAGTAGAGGGCACCCCCCAAGCATTCGCCGTAAAGCACCGGATGGCGGCGCACCGGCTCCGGCAGGCGCCGGTCGGCGTACACATCGGAGAAATAAAACTCGCCGCCGGGCTTGAGCAGCCGTTGCACCCCCCGCAACACCGCCGGCTTGTCGGTGGAGAGGTTGAGCACGCAGTTGCTCACGATCACATCGAAGCTGCCGGGCTCCAGATCCAGCGCCTCCAGCCGCTCGATCTGCCCCTCGAGCAGGCGCACGTTGTCGAAGCCGAACTGCTCGGCCTGAAACGGCTGATGCCGCCGCGCCACCGCCAGCTGCTCGGGGGTCATGTCGACCCCCACCACCGCACCGCCGGCCCCCACCAGCTGGGCCAACAGGTACACATCGCGTCCACTGCCACAGCCCAGATCCAGCACCCGGCAGCCCTCGAGCAGGGGCGGGCACACCAGGCCGCAGCCGTAGTAGCGCTCGGTGACCTCCGGATGCAGGCGCGCCAGCAATGGCTTCAGCCAGGCGGGCACCGCATCGGCATCACAGCAGGCACTGGTTTTGAGGTCGGCGCTGCTCTGCAGCTCCTGGCCGTAATAGGCCTGCACCAGCTCTTGCATGGCATCACCGATCGCCTGGGGCCACCGTAGGCAGCTCGCGACGGCCCCAGGGCCCCCCTAGATTTTCAGCACAAGCCACAGCTCTTCATGTTTGACGCTTTCACCAAGGTTGTTGCTCAGGCTGACGCCCGCGGCGAATTCCTGAACGCAGGTCAAATCGATGCTCTCTCCGCCATGGTGGCCGAGAGCAACAAGCGCATGGACACGGTGAACCGCATCACCTCCAACGCGTCCAAGATTGTGACCAACGCGGCCCGCGAGCTGTTCGACCAACAGCCTGCGCTGATCGCCCCCGGCGGCAACGCTTACACCCACCGCCGCATGGCTGCTTGCCTGCGCGACATGGAGATCGTTCTCCGCTACATCACCTATGCGGTGTTCACCGGCGACGCTTCCGTGCTGGAAGACCGCTGCCTGAACGGCCTGCGTGAGACCTACCTGGCCCTGGGCGTTCCTGGCGCTTCCGTGGCTGAAGGCATCCGCAAGATGAAGGACGCCGCCATTGCGATCGCCAACGACCGCAACGGCATCACCCCCGGCGACTGCTCCGCTCTGATGAGCGAAGTGGGCACCTACTTCGATCGCGCCGCTGCTGCTGTTGCCTGATCGGGATCCTCCGGCAGGCCTTTCCACAGCAGGGCCGTTCGGCGGGCCCAAAGCAGCAGTGGATAGAGGCGCCGGGCCCGGGGCGGCGCAGAGAACAGCTGGCGCAGCAAGGCCAAGAGCGGATCGCTGGGGTTGAGCCGCCCGCAGACCTCAGCGATGGCCTCGGCCCCATGCCAGGCCTGCTCCCCCTCCAGCAGCACCGCCCCGCGGGCCAGATCCAAACCCCGGGCGTTGAGCTGGCTGCGCAGGCCATGGTCGGCGCGGCCATCACGGATCTCCAGCTCCGGCACGCCGCCCACCAACTCGCTGCGCAGGGCGAAGTGGCGGCAGAAGGGGCAGCCGCCGTCGTACACGAGGGTGAGGGCCATTGCGCCATCCTGGCGATCGCTGCAGCCATGCCGTGACCCCGTTGCTGAGCCTTCTGCTGGCACTGCTGCTGCCGCTGATCGGGTGGCTCAGCACGGCGGCCCCTGCGGCGGCCGCCACTGCTGAGCATTACCGCTGCGGTGGAGATCCGTTGGTGGCGGAGGTGCACGCCGGTGCGGTGGATGCCCCAGGCATTCCCAACGCTGCGGCCGGCACCGTTCCCGGCGATTTCATCGTGTTGCGCTGGCGCGGCGTGAGCCTGCAGCTGCCGCGCACCAACAACGCCGGCACCCCCAGCTACAGCGACGGGCGCTGGTGGTGGCAGGCCCTCGATCCCCAACATCCCGACTTCGCCCAGCGCCGCGGCGACTGGGAGGCCTACCGCTGCGACCCCTCGGCATGAGTGCGGATCTGCCCCCCTGGCGCCCGCTGCTGCGGGCGGCGCGCCACCGGGAGGGGCGATCGCCCCAGGCCCGCTGGCTGCAGCTGGCCACCGTGGCCGCCGACGGCAGTCCCCGGGTTCGCACCCTGGTGTTCCGCGGCTGGGCCGGCGGCGCCGCGCTGGATCTGCTCACCGATGGCCGCAGCACCAAAAGCGCCGAACTGCGGGTTCAGCCGCAGGTGGAGCTGTGCTGGCTGCTGCCCAAGGCACGCTGCCAATTCCGGCTGCGGGGCGAGCGGCAGCAGCTGAGCCCCGAGGCCGCCCTCGCCGCCAGCCAGCAACATTGGCAACGGCTCAACCCCGGAGCGCGGGCGTTGTGGGGCTGGCCCCAACCAGGTGCGCCCCTCGAGGTGGGAGCACCGTTCCCGGCGGAGCTGGCCGATGGCACTCCCCTGCCCGACGCATTCGAGCTGGTGCGCATCGAGGTGAAACAGGTGGAGCTGCTGGAGCTCACGGGCCACCCCCACCAGAGGCGCCGCTGGAGGGCCGATCAGGGCTGGGGGGAAGAACGGCTTAACCCTTGAACCCTCCAAGAGTTGGTCAGCCTTAGCCAAGGCCTGGAGACGCTCCGAACTGCAGGCACAGAGGCCTCAAATGCACCGGAGAGTGGATCTCATCCGCCGCCGCAACCTCAAGGGCTCCCTCCGCCAGCGGGATCGCGATGCCCTGGGGGACACTCCGCTCAACCCTTGAGCTGTTGCTCCAGCGCCGCCAAGCGTTGGCTGTTCACCCCCAGGTCGGAATCGCCGAGGCGCGACACCGAGCGCGCCTGCACCACCCCGGCGGCCGGGTCGGCATAGAGCTCGAGGTCGTCGACAAAGCCAAACAAGGCACTGGTGGCGGTGGCGTGCAGGTAACCATCCCCCTGCTCCACGATCGCGGTGCGCGGCGTCGCCGCCACCACCGGCACCAGGGCCTCCAAGGCCGCCCCGGGATCGGCCACTGGCCAGTCGACCCTGGCGCAATGGGCGGGGGAAGGGCAGGGGGCCAGAGCGCCGTTGTGCACCCCCAGGTCGGCGGGCACCGGGCCCACCAGATGGAACAGGGCCATCGTCAGCACCAGAAACCAATGGGGCATGGCAAGGGGCTCCACTGCGGCAGGGCCTGAAAGCTACCTTGGGCGCCCCAGCGCCCGCGCCATGACGGCACCGCAGCCCCTCCTGCAGCGCTTGAGCCTGATCCCGGGCATGGAACCCGGCCAACGGCGGCTGGTGCTGCTGCTCAGCCAGCTGGGCGATTTCGATTCGATGGAGTATGCCCAGGCGCTGGTGCCGGCGCTGCCCCGTCTGGAGGCGGCGGGCATCAGCACCTGTGCCATCGCCATCGGCGATGGCGCCGGGGCGGAGCGCTTCTGCGCCTTCACCGGTTTCCCCCGCGGCGCCCTGCAGGTGCAGGCCGACGCCGCACTGCACCAGGCCCTGGGGCTCTATGCCGGGCTGCAAACCCCGGGGGGCCCCTGGCCCGCTCTGCTGCTGATGTGCGCGGGCATCGGCTCCCCGGGCACCCTGCAGGAGGTGCTGCGCGGCTACACGGGCGATCGCAACGCCCCGCAGCGGCTCAACCTGCCCCTGTTCCGCGCCGCAGGCGGCGAAGGGTTTCAGCGGCCGTTTGAGCTGGCCACGGTGCGGCTGCAAAACATGGTGGAGGTGCTCGGGAATTGGCGCACCTACGTGCCCCGCGATGACTTCATCACCCAGCGGGGCGGCACCTTCCTGCTGGAGGCCGACGACACACTGCTCTACAGCCACCGCGACCGCGGCATCCTCGGCTTCTCCGCCACCATGAACCGGCCGCTGGCCTTCCTCGAACCGTTCCTGGGAGACTGAATCAACCGACCAGCCGCACGGCCGCCATGTCCCTCGATCAGCTCAAGGCGTTCCTGGCCCAGATGCAACGGGATGAGGCCCTCAAGAGTCAGGTGTTGGCGGCCGCCACCGCCGATGACGTGGCCCAGATCGGGCTGAAGCTGGGCTTCGAATTTTCCGGAGACGAACTGCTGCGGGTGTCGGGCCAGCGGTTCGACCGCGTCACCGTGCGCAAAAACGACATCCCCGGGGAATACAACTGATGGCCTGCTTCAGGATGCGCATGCGCTCCATCCGCCCAGTTGCCATAGCCCTGCTGGCCTCCGCCGCACTTGGCACCGTTGCCGTTGGCGCAGCCAACGGCCATGGACAAGCCGCTGCCCCAGCCCCAGCCCTGGAGGCCGACACCCGCAGCTACATCGGCACCTGGGCCCTGGGCGACAGCAACAACAACCTGTTCAACGTGCGCCTGTTTCCCGGCGGCAAAGCGGTGAGCACCGCGGGGATCCAGGGCACCCTGGCCGCCGGCGCCCGCCAGAGCAGCGCTGATCAGCTGCGTGAACTGGGCCGCTGGGTGGCCTGGGGCAATGGTGTGCGCATCGACTACACCGACGGCTGGAGCGATTGGCTCTATGTGGGCCCGGAGGGGCTGAGCCATGCGTCCTGGCAACCGGGCCAAAACCGAGCCACTGTGCCAACCAACTTCGGCCCCGCCGTGAAGCTCAGCGGCACCCTGGCGGAGGTTGTGGGGGTGTACCGCTTTCCGCCGGCACAACAAAACCTCAAGCCCTACACCGCCACCTTGCTCTCCAACGGGCAAGCGTTCAACGACATCGACGACCGCACCGGTGGCGTGTGGATCCTGGAGGGCAGCACCGTGGTGATCGATTGGATCAGCGGCTGGCGCACCACCATGAGCATCAACCCCGCCACGCCCTTGCAGTTGCGCCACTGGGCCCCCAACAGCGACCGCCAAGGCCCGCCCACGGGGGGCGTGCGCCAAGGCCAACGGATCGAATGAAGCTCACGCCAACCCCCACCTTGCGGATCCCCATGAACCGCCCCCTGGCCCTGGGCACCGCCGTGCTGATGGCCGTTGGCCTGGCATCAACCACCGCCCGTGCCCAGCAGGCCCAGCCCCCGCAGCCACAACCGCCGCTGGAGCCGTTTCGAGGTGTCACCGGCACCGGCACGGTGGAGCCCGGCCTGTTTCCCCTGCGCCGCACAGGCCTGCGCTTGGAGCCGATGCGCGAGGCGGCCAGCGCGTTTCTCGACGCGCTGACGCCGGCCCAACGGGCGCAGACCCAATTCCCCCTGCACAGCGATGTGCGCCGGCGGTGGAACAACGTGTCTTCGGCGCCGCGTTTCGGGCTCTCCTATGCGGAGATGTCAGCGGTGCAACGGCAACGGGCCGATGGCCTGCTGCGGGCGTTTCTCTCGGCCGAGGGATACCGCCAGAGCAAAGCGATCATGTTGATCAACGGCTACCTGGCGGAGGCCACGGGCAACAGCACCCGCTACGGGGCCGATCAGTTTTGGATCACCGTCTTCGGAACACCCTCCCAGACGGAGCCCTGGGCCTGGCGCCTGGAGGGGCATCACCTGGTGCTGTTCGTCTCCGTGGTGGGTGATCAGGTGGTGATGACCCCCACCTTCATGGGCGCAGAACCCACGCGCATTCCCAGCGGCATCCACCGCGGGGTGAGTGTGATGGGCCGTGAGGAGGCCGCCGGTCGCGCCCTGATCCAATCGCTCAGCCCGGCCCAAAACCGCCAGGCGCAGCTCAGCGCCAACAAACAGGGGAGCGACATCCTCACCGAGGCCTACAAAGACAACGCCGTTGTGCCCCCCGCGGGGATCAGTGCCCAGCAACTCTCCAGCCGCCAACGGCAACTGTTGCTCGCGGTTGTCAAAAGCTATGCCGATCAATACCGCCAGGAGCTATCCGCGCAACGGCTGCGCGAGGTGGAGCGCCACCTGGATCACACCCGCTTTGCCTGGATCGGCCGAAACGGCGCCGACGCACCGATCTACTACCGCATCCAAAGCCCGGTGGTGCTGATCGAATTCGACCAGCAACGGGCGGTGTCGCTGCCCGGCGACCCCAACACCCCCCTGCGCACCCACGTGCACACGGTGGTGCGCACCCCCAATGGCAACGATTACGGCGCCGACCTGCTGCGCCAACACCTGCTGGAGCACCACCGCAGCAGCCCCTGATCAGCCCAGGGGCACGTACTGCAGCGGCTGCCGCGGCTCCTGCGCCAACTGCCACACCCCTGAGGCGATCTGCCGCAAGCCCTGCAGCAGCGCCGCCGTGTCACCGCTGTTCAACCAGGCGGCCTTCAGGGCCGGCAGCTGCTCCTGCAGCGCCTCGATCGGCACGGTGATCAGCAGCAGGCTCTGGTCCGCCGCGGCCCGCCGCAGGGGGCCCTGGTCGCTGCGCTGCCACACCCGCATCAGCAGGTCGAGGGCCAGCTGATGGCCCACCGCACCGGGATCGGCATCGGGGGCCAGCGGTTCCCGCAGGGATTTGCCCTGCAGGGGCAGCGCTCGCCCCTCCCCCTGCTCCAGCAGAGCCAGGGCAATCAGGTAGGGGGCGTCAGCCATGGGCCTCGAGCAAGGGATGCCAGTGACACAGTGGACCCTGGCCGGCCCCGATGGCCAGCGCATGGCGCAGGCCCCCCTCCACATAGGCCTTCGCCGCCTGCACCGCCTCGAGCAGCGGCAGCCCCCGGGCCCGCCCCGCCGTGATCGCCGCCCCGAGGGTGCAGCCGCTGCCATGGGTGTGGGGGGTGTCCACCGCGATGCTGCGCAGCCAAGTGCCTGCCCCATCCCTCGGCAGCAGGTAGTCGTGGCCGCGCAACGAGGGCAGCCCGCCCCCTTTGATCAACACCGCCGCCGGCCCCAGCTCCAGCAGCAGGGCGGCGGCGCGCTCCACCGCAGCGGCATCGTCGAGCCCATCGCCACCGCCCAGGAGCCGAGCCTCGTGCAGGTTGGGGGTGATCAGCTCGGCCTGGGGCAGCAGCAGCTGGCGGTAGGCCTCGATGGCGTCGGCCTCCAGCAACGGCGAGCCGGCGCGGGACACCATCACCGGATCGATCAGCTTGGGCAGCGCCAGGGGCTCGAGGGCAGCGGCGGTGGCCTCGATCAGGCCGCGGTTGAGCAGCATGCCCGTCTTGATGGCAGCCACCGGCAGGTCGCCGCAGACCGCCTCCACCTGGGCCAGCACGGACGCGGGCGGCAGCGGGTCGACCCGCGTCACCCCACAGGTGTTCTGCGCCGTGACGCAGGTGATCGCCGAGCAGCCGTGCACCTGCAAGGCCAGGAAGGTTTTGAGGTCGGCCTGGATGCCGGCGCCACCACCGGAATCACTGCCACCGATCGTCAGGGCGATCGCGGGGGGCATCCAAGCGGGGCAGCTCACGGAATCCTGCATCAACCGCCGCCAGCGCCGCCGCCACGCCCACCACCGCCAGCAGCAGCCAGCGCCAGGGGAAGCGCCCCTGGGCCAAAACGGGGCGCCCCCGCCGCCTGGCACCCAGCGGCGTGCCGCAGCGGCCGCACACCAGCCGCCCCGCCAGGCTGCGATCCGCCCGCACCGATCCGCTGCCGCAACGGGGGCACGCCACCTACGCCAGGCGCCACAGGGCCAGCCCGCCGCCGCGGCCCCGGGCCGCCAGCCAGCCGCTGGCATCGCGGGCGATCAGGGCAAAAAACGGCCACCGCTGCGGGGCCGGCTCCGGCAGGGTGCGCTGCAGCAGCACCCGCCCGCCGAGGCTGAGCTGCAGCCGCTGAAAGCTGAACTGCAGCAGCGGCCGGCTCCCCTGCAGGCGGCCCAGCCCGGAAAACCGCAACTCCACGGGGCCGAGCGTGACGGCATTGCTGAGGGCGAGCGCGCCGGGGCCGCCGGCACCGGCCTCAGGGGCCGTGATCTCCAGGCGGGCCTGCACCGCCCGCAGCAACGCGCCACTGAAGGCCGAGGGCCGCGGGCTGCCCTTGGGCCACACCTGATCCAGCCGCCAGCACCCCAGCAGCTGGGGGGCCTCCAGGCCGCTGCCATGGCGGCGCACCTGGCGCTCCAACGCCAGCAACTCGGCACCGGTGGGCAGGGCGCTCATTCGGGCTTGGTGGCGATCACGGCAAAGAAGGGGTCGCCGGCGCCCCCCACCAGCCCCTTCCACCCCTTGGCCCGGGTGGATTCCGCCACGATCTCCGGCTTGGGCCAGCCCTGGGCCATCAACACCTCCGCCACGTAGGCGAGGTGATCCCTATCGCTGCCGTCGGCCCACACCTGCGGGGCCTTGGTGAAAAACATGCGGTTGGAGAAGGCCACGATCAGCTGCCCCCCGGGCCGGGTGATCCGCAGCAGCTCGGCGGCCACCGCCTCCGGGTATTGCAGGTACTGCCAGCCCGCCACCATCAAGCTGGCATCCACGCTGGCGCTGGGGAGGGGGATCTCCTGGTTGCGGTTGAGGTTCTGCAGCCAATGGCTATCGAGCCGGGGGTTGGCGGCCAGCTCCTTCTCGTTGAGCCCATGGCCAATCACCCGCTCGTACACGCCGTCGTCGGGCAGGTGCGACACCCAGCTCGACATCAGATCCAGCACCACCGCCTTGCGGGGGATGCGCTCGCGGTAGAGCTGGGTGAGCCGCTCGCGGAAGGCGTCGTCGAGGTGCTGCACGAAGCGGGGCTCGGCATAGAACAGCTGGTCGTCGCTGCTGTCCCACTTGCGGCGCTGCGCCTCGCTGAGCACCGAAACCGCCACCGCCCGCTTGCAAACGGCGCTGACCCTAACGGGCCAGACTGGCCATGGCCGATGGCTCCGCAGCAACCATGGCTGAGCAGCAGCGGAGCAGCGACCTAGCGATCATCGGCGCCGGCGCGGCCGGTTGTGCCCTGGCGGCCGCCCTGCGCCTGCGGGGCTGGGGCGGCTCGATCCAGCTGCTGGAGATCGGGCGCGGGCCGGGGGGGCGCACGGCCACCCGCCGCTCCCGCCGCGATGCCGGGCTGGCCATCAACCACGGCGCGCCGCTGTTCAACATCGGCGGCGATCCGGAGCCATGGCTGCTGGATCCCCTGCGGCGCGGCGGCTGGATTGAGCCGTTCAACGGCGCCATCCACAGCCTCGATGGCAACGGCCACCTTGGCCCCACCATCGACGACGGCTTCAGCAGCGGCCGCCTGTGGCAGGGCCGCGGCGGCATGGAGCAGCTGTGCCGCGGTCTGCTGGATCTGGCCCAGGGCCAGGCGGGCCACACCGAGCTGCAGGTGGGCTGCCTGGTACGCCACCTGCAGCCCCAGCCCGACGGCTGGGCCCTCACCGACCCCGACGGCCAGCCGCTGCTGCACTGCCGCTGGCTGGTGGTGAGCGGCACCCTGCTGGCCCACCCCCGCTGCCAGCGGGTGTTCGGCTGGAGCGATGTGCCCCTGCGGAGCGCCGCGGCCCAACTGCAGGATCCACAGCTGCTGGAGGCCTGCGGTGCCCTGGCCGCCAGCGGCTCCCAGGCCAGCAGCAACCTGCTGCTCACCCTGCCGGCCGAGGCGACAGAGCCCTGGCGGCAGCAACCCTGGAGGCTGCTGCAGTTCACGCCGGCGGCCCAAGGGCGCTGGGGGCTGCGGCGGGTGTCGCTGCAGCCGCAGGGCGACCAGCGCCTGGCGGTGGTGGCGGAATCCAGCGCCGCCTTCGCCGAGCGCCATCTGCACGTGTACGGCTCCCGCTCCTCCGCCGGCCAACTGCTGGGGGCCGCACCGCAGGCCGGGGCGGAGGCTGCGGTGCTGGAGCAGCTGGCGCAGGCCCTGGCGGATGCCCTGCAGCTGCCCACCGCCGCGGGGGATCGGCAGTTGATGCGCTGGGGGGCCGCCTTCCCCCAAGCGCCAGGCCTGGAGGCCCACCTGCAACTCTGCCCCGCCAGCCGCATCGGCTTCTGCGGCGATGCCGTGGCGGGGAATGGCTTCGGGCGCGTGGAAGGGGCCCTGCGCAGCGCCGAAGCCCTGGCGGAGCGCCTGCTGACGGAGCAGCTGTAGCTATGCGGCTATGCTCATAGCAGCTGATCCGCATACCATGCTCCATGCCCGCACCAGCGGCCGCAGCCACGCCGAGGCCTGCGCCCAGCTGGAGGCCAGCTGCCGACGCCACGGCTACGGCGTGCTCGCCACCAGCTTCGACGGCCGCCCGATCAAGCTCGACGGCAACCCCGCGCACCCGTCCGCGCATCTGCCACCCCGGGCACGCCGCCGCGATCCTGGCGGCCGATCCGCTGCTGGCCGCGGCCCTGCCCTGCCGCATCGCCGTGAGCAACAGCAACGGCACCACCCGCCTGAGCATGCTCTCGCCGCAACAGCTGCTGGCCGGCCTCAGCGGCGACAGCCCCGGGGCCGCCGCACACCAGGCCACCGCCGCCCAGGTGGAGGCCGAAACCCTGGCGATCCTCAACGAGGCCGCCGGCTGATCAGCGAGCCGGGCCGGCGCTCACCACCTGCAGCTGAGCCTCCAGCCGCTGCTTGAGGCGGCTCTGCACCAGATGGCAAAGCTCATCCACCAGGTCTCCATCGGCCTGCCAGATGGTGCGGGCCCCCTCCCGTTCACAGCGCACCAGGCCCGCGCGCTGCAGCTGGCCCAGCTGGCGGCTGATGTGCGACTGGGAAAAGCCCGTGGCGCTGATCAGGCTGGCCACGTCGGTGGGGCCGTGCCGGAGCTGGCAGAGCAGCTGCAGCCGCGCCGGCTCACTGAGCAGACGGAAGAACTGGCTGTACTCCTCGAGCAGCTCGGGGGAGGGCGTCGGACCCGGCGATCCCATAACAATGGCCTATGCCGATAGCCGCATTATGCCCAGCCCGTCAGCCCCGGATCCACGCCAGTTTTGGGACAACCGCTACGCCGAAGCGGCCTACGCCTACGGCGACCAACCCAACGACTTCCTGCGTGAGCAGGCCAGCGGGCTGGCCGCCGGCGATGCGCTCTGCCTGGCGGAGGGCCAGGGCCGCAACGGCATTCACCTGGCCGCGCTGGGCCATCGGGTGACCCTCCAGGACCTCAGCCCCGTGGGGCTGGAGCGGGCCCGCGACCTGGCGCAACGGCGCGGCGTTTCGGTGCAGACCCTCTGCTGCGACCTGGCGGACTTCCAGCCGCCCGCGGAGAGCGCCGACCTGGTGGTGGCGATCTGGATGCACCTGCCACCGCCCCTGCGGGCCCGGGTGCACCGCAGCGCCGTGGAGAGCCTGCGCCCCGGCGGGCACCTGATCCTGGAGGCCTACACCCCACGCCAACTGGCCCTCGGCACCGGCGGGCCGCCCAGCCTGGATCTGCTGATCGAGCCCCAGACCCTGGCCCAGGAGCTGCAGGGCCTGGAGTGGCTGGTGCTGGAGGAGCGCCAGCGCCCGATCACCGAGGGGCCCTACCACCGGGGCACCAGCGCCGTGGTCCAGGCCCATGGCGTGAAGCCGCTTATGCGTGTATAGTCATACAAGCTTGATCCCCAGGGTCGATGGCTGATCCATCCCGTGCAATCACCAGTGCAGCCGCCGGCGGCCAGCGCCTGCTGCTGCGGCAACTGTTTGACGCCGACACCGGCACCTTCACCTACCTGCTCGCCGACGTGGCCAGCGGCCAGGGGGTGCTGATCGATCCGGTGTTCGAGCAGCACGGCCGCGACCTGTCGCTGATCCGGGAGCTGGGCATCACCCTGGTGGCCTGCCTCGACACCCACGCCCACGCCGACCACGTGACCGGCAGCTGGCTGATGCACGAGGCCACCGGCTGCGCCATCGGCCTGGCGGCGGCCGTGGGGGCCGCCAACGTGACCCTGCCGCTGCAGCACGGCGACCGCGTGGCCTTCGGCGATCGCGCCCTGGAGGTGCGCAGCACCCCGGGCCACACCGATGGCTGCATCAGCTTCGTGCTCGACGACCAATCCATGGCCTTCACCGGCGATGCGCTGCTGGTGCGGGGCTGCGGCCGCTGCGACTTCCAGCAGGGCAATGCCCACACCCTCTGGCGCTCGATCACCGAACAGCTGCTCTCCCTGCCCGAGCCGTGCCTGCTCTACCCCGGCCACGACTACACCGGCCGCGGGGTCACCTCGGTGGCGGAGGAGAAAGCCTTCAACGCCCGCCTCGGCGGTGCCGCCACCGAGCGCGACTTCGTGGGCCACATGCAAAACATGAAGCTCCCCCACCCCCACAAAATCGCTGAGGCCTTGCCGGGCAACATGCGCTCCGGCAAACCGCGGCAGGCGGAAACCAACAGCGTCTGGGCCCCCGTGCAACGCAGCTATGCCGGTCTGCCGGAGCTGGCACCCGCCTGGGTGGCCGCCCACCTGCCGGAGCTCACGGTTCTGGATGTGCGCGCGCCCGAAGAGCTGCAGGGGCCTGATGGCCACATCAGCGGCAGCCTCAACATCCCCCTGCCGGAGCTGGAGCAGCGCCGCCAGGAGATCCCCAGCGACAGGCCTGTGGTGGTGGTCTGCCACTCCGGCAGCCGTTCGGCCCTGGCCACGCAGCAACTGCTCAAGGAGGGCATCGCCACCATCGCCAATCTGCGCGGCGGCTTGAGCCGTTGGAGCGATGAGGGCTACCCCCTGGCCGGCGCCATTGCCCTCTAACCCCTCTCCTGTTCCTTCACCCCCCTTCTCCCCGTCGTCCGATGAGCACCAGCATTTCCGCCCACGACCTCGCCGATCAACTGGCCAGCAAGCGCATCACCGTGATCGATGTGCGTGAGCCGATGGAGTACGCCAGCGGCCACATCGCCGGCAGCATCAATGTGCCCCTCCACCGCCTGCATCAGGCCGACCTGCCCCAGGGCCCCCTGGTGCTGGTGTGCCAAAGCGGCAACCGCAGCAGCCAAGGCCTCAACCGCCTGCTCGACCGCGGCCATCCCCATCCCGCGGTGGATCTGGCGGGCGGCCTGCCCAACTGGCAACAGGCCGGCTACCCGGTGCGCCAGCTCAAGAACGCACCGCTGCCGCTGATGCGCCAGGTGCAGATCGCCGCCGGCTCGCTGATCCTGCTGGGGCTGATCCTGAGCAACACCGTGGCACCGGGCTGGATCGCCCTCACCTGGTTTGTGGGGGCCGGCCTCACCTTCGCCGGGGTGAGTGGCTTCTGCGGCATGGCGCGGCTGCTGGCTGTGATGCCCTGGAACCGGGTGTCGCTGGGATGAGCCTCGCCACGTTGCTGCTGCTCTCGGCGGGCGGCGGGCTGATCGGCTTCCTGCTCTCGGTGCTGGGGGCCGGCGGCTCGATCCTGCTGTTGCCATTGCTGGTGAGCGGGGCCGCCCTGCCCAGCCGTGAGGCGGTGCCGCTGTCGTTGCTGGTGGTAACCCTGCTGGCCCTGGCCAACCTGGGGCCCTACCTGCGCCGCCGCCAGTTCGCGCCAAGGGCAGCCCTGATTCTGGGGCTGCCGGCGCTGGCCGGCAGCTGGATCGGCGGCAGCTGGGTCAAGGCCGGCTGGGTGCCCGAGCCCCTGCAGCTGGGGGTGTTTGCCGTGGCGGCCCTGGTGGCCGTGTGGCTGCTCAACCGCCCCGGCGGTGGCGCCCCCCAGGTGCCCGCTAGCCATGCCGGGCCGTCGCTGCTGCTGGCCCTGCAGGGGGTGGCCGTGGGACTGCTCACCGGGGTGGCCGGGGTGGGGGGCGGCTTTGCGATCGTGCCGGCTCTGGTGTTGCTGGCGGGGCTGCCGATGGCCCTGGCCAGCGGCACCAGCCTGCTGCTGATCGCCGTGAATGCCCTGGTGGCGCTGGCGGCCCTGGGCCACTGGCCCACCGAGGGCCTGCCCCTGGTGCTGCCACTGCTGGCCGGTGGAGCCCTGGGGGCGGTCGTGGGTCAGCGGCTGGCGCCGCGGCTGAGCGATCGGCGGCTGCGGCAGGGATTCTCCTGGCTGCTCATCGCCTCCGCCATGCTCACGGGGGTGGAGGGCTGGAAGCGCCACACCGCCCTGCAAAACAACGCGCAGCTCGACGCGCTGCAGCAGCACAGGAAGCTGTAAGGCAGCCCCAAGGCGGCGCTCACGCCGCCGCCAGCGGCGCCGAATCCACCAGAGCCGGGGCCAACCGCAGGCAGGTGTCGCCACTGGGCACCTGCAGCAACTGGGCCTGGCGGATCTTGGAGATCATGCGGGTGGTGGTGACGCGGGTGGCCCCGATCAACTCACCAATGCGCTCGTGGGTGAGGCGGAAGGGCAGGTCGCACCAATCGCCGCAGCGGCGGCCCATGCGCCGCACCAACAGGGCCAGCAGGGCATGCAGCCGTTGCTCTGCGCTGCCCAGATGGCGGATGCGCAGCAGCTGCAGGGTCCACTCGTTCACCGGATCAAAGCCGTCGCCGCTGCGGGGCTCGGCCTCACTGCTGAACACCAGCGGCGTCAGCGCCTCCACGCACACCCCCTCGCTGCAGAGGCGATCGGTGCGCAGCTGATCGCCGGGCTGCAGGAAGGCCAGGGTCATGCCCTCGGTTTCCTCGCAGGGGCAGTACACCCGCGCCATCCCCTCCAGCACCTCGATGCAGCTGCCCTCAGGGCGCAGGGCGGGATCCAGCAGCACGGTCTGCCCCACGGGCATGCGGATGGCCTTGGCGGGGGCATCGGGCAGGAAACGAAAGCTCATGGAGGGGGCCGGCAGGGCACCAATTGCGAATGCGTCGCAACCTAAACAAGACAGCCACCCTTTTGCAAGCGATTCTCAATAGCAGTCGCTATTGCAGCGCTTCAGGGCCAGCCGTTGGCCTCCATCAGCTTCACGGCGGCACGGTTCTTGGCGCCCATCTGCTCGGCCGACACCCCATCGCCCCGGAACGGACCGAACCGCTTCAGGATCGGGTTGTTGCCCGTGCCCCGCAGGGGATATTCGTTGTTGGCCTCCGCATAGCCGCGGCCACCGCTGGGGGAGGCCAGAAATTCGATCAACTTCACGGCGGCCTGCGGGTTGCTGGAGGTCTTCACCACCCCGGCGCCGCTGATGTTCACGTGGGCCGGATCGGGGAACACCACCTTCAGCCGCCCGGCCAAGGCCTGATCGGCGGCGCCGCTATCGCCCGCCAACATGCGGGCCACGTAGTAGGTGTTCACCAGACCAACGCCGCATTCACCGTTGCCAACGGCGCGAATCAGCGGCGTGTCGGAGGTGAACACCGGCTTGGTGACGTTGGCGGTCATCCCCTTCACCCAGCTCGCGGCGGCGGCATCGCCGCGCAGGATCATCTGATCCGCCACCAACGACTGGTTGTACACGCTGCGGCGATCCCGCAGGCACAGCTTGCCCTTCAGCGCCGGCTTGGCCAGATCGGCGTAGGTGCGGATGCTGCCGGGGGCCACCAGCTTGGGGTTCACGATCACCACACGCACCCGCCGGGTGAGGCCATACCAACGCCCCTTCGAATCCCGCAGCGACAGCGGCACATCCCGCAGCAGGGCCGCGGAGGGCATCGGCCGGAACAGGCCCAGGTCGGCGGCTTTGTCGAGCCGGGCGGCATCCACCAGCACCAACACATCCGCGGGGCTGTTCTTGCCCTCGGCGCGCAGGCGCTCGATCAGGGCGTCATCCTTCGCCTCCAGCAGCCGCACCTTGATGCCGGTGCGGGCGGTGAACTGCTGATACAGCTGCTTGTCGGTGTTGTAGTGGCGGCCTGAGTACACGCCGATCTCCTGGGCCTGGGCCTGGGCCGCCTCCGTGCGGAGTCCGATGGCCAGCGCCGCCGTGGCGGTCAACGCCAAGAGGGCCGTGCAGCCCAAACGCTCAGGGTTGAACAAGGACGTCATCGAGAAGCGATTCATCAAAAAAAGGGCACCTGTTGGCACTATGCGCAACGCAGCCACCGCTCCGACAGCCCCGCGATCATTGGCCACCTGGCGCTGTGACATTGGTGACATGCACAGGTTCAAACCCCCTGAGCCCGTAGGCTTTCGCGCCATGGCCCCCTCCGCCGCCCCCCCGGCGCCTTTGCCGCAACGCAGCCTGCTCGGCTCCGGTGTGGTGCTGCTCGGCGGGCTGGCCCTCAGCCCCGTGGTGGGGCTCGGCCTGTTTGCCCTGCAGGGCTCCGGTGGCCTGGAGAGCCTGCGGCTCGGCAGCGAAGGGCCGCTGCAGGTGGGCAACACCCTGGCGTTGCTGGCCGTGGTGGGGCTGCTGGCGGCATTGCTGGGCACCGGCACCGGCTGGCTCACGGCGCGCTGCCACTTCCCCGGACGGCGCTGGCTGCGCATCGCCCAACTGCTGCCCCTGGCCACCCCCAGCTACCTGCTGGCCGCCACCCTGATCGACCTGGGCAGCCGCCTGGGCATGCGGGTCCACGGCTTCCTCCCCACCACCGTGGTGTTGGTGCTGAGCACCTACAGCTATGTGTTTCTGCTCTCCACCGAGAGCTTTTCGGTGAGCGGCCGACGCCAAATGGAGGCCTGCCGCAGCCTCGGGGTGGGCCCCTGGGGCAGCTTCCGGCGCGTGGCCCTGCCCATGGCCCTGCCCGCCATCGGCGCCGGCATGGCCCTGGGGGGCATGGAGGTGGTCAACGAGCTCGGTGCGGTGGAGCTGCTGGGGGTGCCCACCCTCTCGGGCGGCATCCTGATGCGCTGGCAGCAGGAGGGCGACCCCCAGGCCGCCGTGGCCCTGGCCCTGGTGGCGCTGCTGATCGTGGCCTTGCTGGTGGGGGCGGAGCGCAGCCTGCGGCGCCGCAGCCGCTGCTGGAACCTGGGCAATGATGGCCAGGCCGATCAGGCCTGGAGCCTGCGGGGGCCGCGCCGTTGGTTTAGCCAGCTGCTCTGCCTGCTGCCGCCCCTGCTCAGCCTGGGCCTGCCGCTGCTGTGGAGCGCCCTGAGCTGGGATCAGCTGCAGGCGGAGAACCCGCTCGACCTGCTCAGCCTCAGCGGCCGCAGCTTCGGGTTGGCGTTGCTGGCGGCGGCGATCACGGTGGCGACGGGGCTGGTGCTGGCCATCGCCAAGCGCTGGCTGCCCAACCTGCTGCTGCAGCGGCTCAGCTTTGTGGCGGGCCTCGGCTACGCGGTGCCGGGCACCGTGCTGGCCCTGGCGTTGATGTTGATCGGCGGCCCACTGGCCCTGGCGCCGCTGCTGCTGTTGGTGTGGGGCTACGGCGACCGGTTTCTGGCGGTGGCCAAGGGGGGCCTCGATGCGGCGCTCGAGCGCATTCCCCCCAGCGTCGATGAGGCCGCCACCTCCCTGGGGCAGAGCTGGATCGGGGTGCTGCGGCTGGTGCACCTGCCCCTGCTGCGGGGTCCGCTGCTGGTGGGGGGCCTGCTGGTGTTTGTGGACACGGTGAAGGAACTGCCGCTCACCTTTGCGCTGCGGCCGTTCGATTTCGACACCCTGGCGGTGCGGGTTTACCAGTACGCCAGCGATGAGCGCCTGGGGGCCGCCCTGCTGCCGGCCCTGTTGATCCTGGGGCTGGGGCTGATCGCCGCCATGGCCCTGGTGCCCAACCTGGAGCGGCTGGAGCGGCGCTAACGGCGGGCGACCACGGCCCGATCAATCAGCTGGCCTTTGCTGTCCCAGGCGGCCACGGTGAGCTCCTTGGGCCCCGCTTCGATCTCCGCGAAGCTGTAGGTGCTGATGGCACGGGCGCTCTGGTCGGTGGGAAGGATGGGGCGCAGCGAAGCGCCGCCGCCACCCACCACCAGGTAGGTGATGCCATCGATGGGGCGGCTGCGCTCGTAGTTGTGCTCGTGGCCGTTGATGTAGAGCTGCACGCCATGGCGCTGCATCAACGCGCCGATCTTGGCCTGCAGGGAGGCGTTGTTGCCGTAGTAGCCCGAGGAGTAGATCGGGTGGTGGCCCACCACCACCTTCCAGGGCGCGGTGCTGCTGCCCAGCACCGAACGCAACCAGCGCAGCTGGCCGGCCCAGTCGGCGTTGCCGTTGGTGTCGAGCATGAACAGCTCCAGATCCCCACGGCGCACGCTGTAGTAGCGGCCCTTCATGCCAAAGGGCCGGTAGGCCACCTGCGGATCGCCGTTGGCGGTGCGGATGTCGTGGTTGCCCAGCACGGCGTGGAACGGCACCCCCGCCGCCAGCAGCTCGGCATAGGGCCGCTGGAACGTGGCGTTGATCAACGCCATGTCTCCCGAGGGGTAGATGTTGTCGCCCCCCAGCACCACCAGGTCCACCGGCCGCTGCCGATGCACCGCCGCCATCTGGGCCCCCACCGCCCGCTGATGGCTGTTGCCACTGCCGGTGTCGGCCACCGCCAGGAAGCGCACCCGCCCCGAACCCGCCAGCGCGGTGGAACCGGCGACGGCCAGCGACGCCGCCATGGCACTGGCGGACAACAGCTGCAGCAACTGGCGGCGGCGCATGGCGTTCCGGGCCTCAAATCGGCCCCAGGTTGGCGCATCCGGCCACTGGGGCTATGGTGTTTCTCGAAGTGATTGGCGCGAGACCCAAGCTCGCCCCATTGCTTTCATCCCCACGACCAACCTGCGCAGGGCGGTGCCAACCCGCCAGATCCGCCGGCCCCAGCGACCGAGCGATCCGCATCTCTGATCCGTGAGCGATATCCACAGTCACTGGAAACCATGACAACAACAACACCCATCCCATCCACACCAAAACAACCGTGCCCGCCGCACGCGGGGGGCCGGCCCAACGCCCATCCCAACGCCCATCGACCCCAGACCAAAGCCCAAGGCCAACCGGCCGGCACGCCGCACCCCAGCTGGGAAGATCTGCTCGGGCGACGCTGAGAGCAAATCCCCTGAAGCCTCAATAGATTGAGGCGTACCCTGCCCAAGCGGCTCGGCCATGGCCAAAGAGCGCTTCTTCCTGGAGCTCACGCCCCCGTCCGAGCTGCTGCGGGATGCCCCCCATGTGGTGATCATCGGGGGGGGATTCGCCGGGCTCAAGGCGGCCCATGCCCTGGCCGGCAAAACCGTGCGGGTCACCCTGATCGACCGGCGCAACTACAACCTCTTCCAGCCCCTGCTGTATCAGGTGGCCTCCGGGCTGGTGTCCACCTCAGACGTGGCCTCCCCCCTGCGGGTGATGCTCGGGAAGTCACCCAACATCCAGATCCTGATGGGGGAGGTGACCGACATCGACCCCAGCGCCAAGGCGGTGGTGTTCGACGACCGGCAGCTCCGCTACGACCACCTGATCGTGGCGGCCGGTGCCACCAGCAGCTACTTCGGCCACGACGACTGGCAGGCCCACGCCACGCCGATGAAGTCGCTCAGCGATGCCAATGCCATTCGCCATCAGGTGCTCAGCGCCCTGGAGGAGGCGGAACACACCAGCGACCCGAAGCGGCGCCAGCTGTTGCAGTCGGTGGTGGTGGTGGGGGGCGGCCCCACGGGCTGTGAACTGGCGGCCTCCCTCAACGACCTGATGCGCCACACCCTCGAGCGCGACTTCAAACAGATCGATCCCCACCAAAGCCGCGTCACCCTGGTGGATCCCGGTGATCGGGTGCTACGGGCCATGGATCCTGAGCTCTCCAAGGCGGCGGGGGATCACCTGAAGCGCTGCGGTGTGGAGCTGCTGCTGGGGGGGCGCGTGCAGGCGATTGAAGCGGGCCGGCTGGTGGTCAACACCGCCGGCGGCGAGGTGACCCTCGAGGCGGGCACGATCTGCTGGACCGCCGGCGTGTGCGCCTCACCCCTGGGCAAGCTGCTGGCGGAACGCACCGGGTGCAGCCTCGACCGCGGCGGCCGCGTGGAGGTGGGGCCCGACTTCTCGATCCCCGGCCATCCCGAGATCCGCGTGGTGGGCGACCTGTGCAGCTACAGCCACACCGCCGACGGCAAACCCCTGCCGGGCATGGCCGGACCGGCCGTGCAGATGGGCGGATGGGTGGCCCATGACATCCTGGCGCACCTGCAAAACCAACCCCACGGCTCCTTTTCCTTCGTCGATTTCGGCAGCATGGCGGTGGTGGGACCGCTGTTTGCCGTGGCCAACCTGCGGGGCCTGAAGGTGAGCGGCAGCTTCGGCTGGTTGCTGTGGGGTCTGGCGCACCTGGCGTTCATGCCCGAAAACGAAAATCGCCTCAGCCTGCTCACCAAATGGCTGTGGGTGATCGCCACCCGGGAACGCTCGGCCCTGGTGATTCAGTAGGTTCCGTGAGCCCCTTGGGGGCGGGCTGGATCAGCCGGGGCGTTGATCGCCGCCAGGGCGTGGTAGATCGGCTCAGGCACCAACAGGCGGCTCACCATGGCCGCCAGGGCTGAGGCCAACACAAGGCCCGGCAGCAGTTGTTGGTCGCCGGCCATGCGCAGGGCGAACAGCACCGCGATCACCGGCAGTTGGGTGGCCCCTGCCAGCCCGGCCACCATGCCCAGGGCCAAGCCCAACTGCGGCTCCGCCCCCAGCTGGCCCAAGGTCTGCCCCAGCAGGGCGCCAAAGGCGAAGGCGGGATCAATCAAGCCGCCGGGGATCCCCACCCCCAGGGCCAACACCGGCCCCACCACCCGCAACGCCGTGCTGAGCAGCTGGCCGGAACCGCTGCCCCCCAGCGCCCCGCCCAAGGAGCCGTCCTGCAGCAGGTGCGCCATCACCAACTCGCCATCCCCACCGCTGCCGCCGCCGCTCAGCAGCAAAAACCCCGCCAACAGCACACCAATCACCAACCCAAGCCGCAGCGGCTGGCGCCGGATGAGCCCCTGGCAGCGCCGGGTGAACCACAGCAGCAAACGACCAAACAGCCCCCCCAGCAACCCGCCGGCGACACCAATCAACACCGCCCAGGCCAGCTGCAACAGCTCCAACGGCGCCGCCGGCAGCACCCCCAGGGCAAACTGCGGCTGCCCCCCCAGGCTGCTGATCCCCATGGCGCTGGCGCTCACGATCAGGGCCGGCCAGATCAAGGTGGGGGAGAAGCTGCCCACGAATTCCTCCGCCACAAACACCACCCCCAGCAGCGGCGTGTTGAAGCCCCCCGCCAACCCGGCACCGGCCGCCACCGCCAGCAGGTTGCCCGGGCTCAGGCCCGGCAGCAGCATCGGGAAACGGCGTTTTAAGCCCGCCGCCACGGCTGCACCCACCTGCACCACCGGCCCCTCCCGCCCCAGGGGCAGCAGGCTGAGGGTGGCGAGGCACCAGAGCAGCAGGCGCTGCACCGTGGGCACAGGCCCCAGCCAACGCAGGGCCTGATCCGGCTCGGCAATGGCCCGCATGGTCTGGGGGATGCCGGAGCCGGCACCACGGCTCAACAGGCCGCGCTGCAGCACCAGCAGCAACGGCACCACCAGCACCGGCGAGCAGGCCAGCAGCAGGGTGGACACCCGCCAACCCTGGCGGCTGAAGGCCGGCAGCTGCCCCAGCAGCAGGTCCTGCCAACGGTCCATCAGGTTGAAGGGCCAACAGGCCAGCCCCACCAGGCAACCCAACAGCACCAACTGCAGCAGCCGCTCCAACAGCTGCCGCCACGGCGAAGCGGATGGCGAAGGGCTGGACTGCACGGGGCTGCTCAAGGCGGCCCCCAGTTTGCCCGGCACTGGCTAGAGGGTCTTGTTGTTCACCCGGCTGAGCACCAGGCCGATCAGGATCGCCACATAGAGCTGGCCGGCGATGCTGATCAACACCGACACCACGTGGCCGGTGACATCCGCGGACTGGATCACCGGGGTGCCCACCGTGGTGAGCAGGCCGAAGGCCGCCGCCATCAGCGCGGGGGCCACCGCCACAGCGCCGATCTCACCCGCTGCGGGCACCGGCAACGCCGAGGCCACAAAGGCACCGGGGTGCAGCACCCACAGGGCGGTGAGCACCACACCGGCGGCAATTCCCACGGTGAGGTAGCCCGAGGCGGCACCCAGCACCACCGAGGTGGTCACAAAGCGTTCACGCACCAGCGACTTCACCTTGCGCACCACCGCAAACAGCAAAAACAAACACCACACCACCACGTGGGGCAGGGTCAGCGCCCTTCCCACGGGCGGCGCCCACGCCAGGGTGATGTGCCAGATCAGTTCCATCGCCACCGCCAAGCCGCCCATGGCGTAGATCAGCGGCTTGGTGCGCTCCAGCATGGAGAAGCGGCTGAGAAACACGATCAGCACCACCGCCACAGCGCACAACATGGCCGCCAACAGCCAGGGCACCTTCGCCGCCAGGGGCAGAAGCATCACCAGCAGCAACTCCGACACCAGGGTGATCTGATAGCCGCGGTGGCGGCGCCGAAGCCGCCGCAGCTGCTCGCGGCTGAGCTTCACAGGCCAGGGCTGCTCTGCATGATGCCGCCATCGGCAAAGATGCTGGTGGCGGTGATGTAGCTGGCGGCGTCGCTGGCCAGGAAGGCCACCACCTTGGCGATTTCCTCGGGCTGGGCCATGCGCCCCATCGGAATGGCGGCATTGAGCTTGGCCAGCAACTCCGGGTTGTTCATGGTGGAGTCGTTGATCGGCGTGGCCACGGCGCCGGGGCCCACGTTCACGATCGTCACGCCCTTGGAGGCCAGCTCCACACCGGCGGTGCGGGTGAGCATCCGCACCCCACCCTTGGCCACGCAGTAGGGGGTGTTGTTGGGCATCGGCCAGTCCTCGTGCACCGAGGAGATGTTGATGATCCGGCCGCCACCGCCCTGGGCGATCATCTGCTGGGCGGCGTATTGGGTGGCGAAGAACACGCCCCGCAGGTTCACGTTCAACACCTTGTCGAAATCCTCAGGGGTGGTGTCGAGGATCGAGGTGCGCGTTTCGATGCCGGCGTTGTTGACCATCACATCGAGGCGGCCGTAACGGCTCACCGCTTCCTGCACCAGGCGCTGCAGATCATCCAGGTTCGCGACATCCGCCTGCACACCGATGCAACTGCCCCCCAGCTCACCGATCTCCTGCTCAATCGCTTCGGTGGCCTCCGGATGGGAGCGGTAGTCGATCACCACCCGCGCCCCCAGCCGCGCCACCTCCTCCACGATCGATTTGCCGATGCCGCTGTTGCCACCGGTGACGATGATCACCTTGCCCTTGAGCAGATTGGAGAGCAACTCCTGGGCGTAGGGGTTGGAGTGGGTCATGGCGGCTGGCGTTTGTGAGCGGGCGCTTCGCCAAAAAGTTAGGAACGTGTGAACAGGTTTGCCCGCCCATGATCAGCAATCAGAAACACTTGAAAACGCCAACGCGCCCGAGGACAGCGGTCACAAATCGACACAGTTTGCACCGCTCAACAGGGTCTCAATAGCTTGAGTTTGAACAACGTTGTGCGCGTCGGATCCCCCCACTGCGCACCAGGGCAACCCCCCATCCCCATGCGCCTGAAACCATTCCTGCCAGCCATGGTCTGCCGCAGTGGCCTGGCCAAATCAGCCCTGGCGATTGCCCTGCTCTCCCTGCTTGGGGCCTGCCAACAACACACCACAAAAGTCCCGATGGGGGCGGCATGCCTGCCGGGGAGCCCGGAGGCCAAGCGCTGCCGTGATGTTGTCATCACCAACAATCCCGACTATCCCGAATCACAATCTCCGCAGCTCACTGTTCAGGCATTCGATCCAAGTTTTGAGGCCATCGTGGGCCGAACGCCCCAATTGATTCCTCTGGCCACAGGCTTCGGATTTCTGGAAGGCCCGGTGTTCCTGAAGGACAAAACTGGACCAGGCGGCGTGTTGCTGGTCACCGATCAAATCCACAACAGCATTTATGCGGTGCGCTGGAACGGGTTGATCAACGGAGCGATCACCAGCCAATCCTGGGATCCGCCCACGCTGTTCCGCAATCCATCCGGCGTTGCAGACGGCCAGACCCCCGACCTTCAGGGCCATCTGCTCAGCGCCGAAACCACGGGCCGGCGCGTCTCGATCACCCGCTCGCTGGAGCCCAACTTGAAGGGCCCTGAACCCCAGGCCCCAACCCTGGTGGGCAGCTACCAGGGCAAGCGCCTCAATTCGCCCAATGATCTGGTGGTCAAAAGCGATGGCAGCGTCTGGTTCACCGACCCCAGCTACGGCTCCCTGCAGTTCCCGCCCCAGCCGGCCCAACTGCCCAACAACGTTTACCGCTACGACCCGCTGCGCCAACAACTCACCGTGGTGGAGGGAAGCCTGGTGATGCCCAACGGCATTGCCTTCGGCCCGGGTGAGAAAACCCTCTACATCATCGACAGCGGTGCCATCCAGGGGCCACGCACCTACTTCCCCTACCTGCCCCACCGCATCTACGTCTATGACGTGAGCAAGGACGGCAAAACCCTCGCCAACAGGCGTCTGTTCGCCAACGTGGCCCCGGGATTCCCCGATGGCATGCGCCTCGATGCCCAGGGCAACGTGTATGTGGGCACGCTCGAGGGGATCCATGTGATCAACCCCAAGGGCAAATTGATCGGCAAATTCCTGATGGCCAAGCAAACCGCCAACCTCAGCTTTGGCGGTGCCGACAACAACATCCTGTTCATTGGATCCAGCAACAGCCTCTGGGCTGTGAAGCTGAACACCAAAGGGCTGGTTCCGGTGCGCACGCGCCCCTGACCACAGGGGCCAAGCGCTCAGTTGCCGGAGGCGGCAGGCTGATTGTCAAGGCGGATCACCCGTGAGCCGTTGTTGCCCACGGCTGCGGCAAAGCCATTCACCAGATCCGGATTGATCCTTGCCGCCAGACCCGCCCCGGTGCGCTGCGGCAGCAGCACCTGCACGGTGAGGGATCCACCCACCCCCGTGAGGGCGTCGTAGTTGGAGGCCAGGGTGGCGCTCCAGGTGCGCGCGAAGGAGTAGGTGAATTGCAACTGCCCCCCCACGGCCGTGCCGGTGGAGTCGCTGCCCACCAGATACACCCTGGGCTGCACCGCCAACCCGTTGGCGCCGGTGGGCAGGGAAATCTGCATGTTCACCGATGACAACGGCACATTGGCGACCTGCTGCACGCTTGGCGCCGAAAACGGCACCCCGGCCGTGAGCACCAGCTGATAGGCCTGCCGGTTGTACTCAAGGGCCAAGCCCGCCTGCTGGAAATAGGCCCCCTGTTGCCACAGGCTGTCGTAGCCGGCGCTGGCCCCCCAGAAGCCATTGCCAGCCTCAATCAGCGTGCGCACCCCCAGCCGGGTGCTCTGGCCGAACCCTTGAAAAAAGCCTGAGCCCGCTGGCGCGCCGATCCAGGGCTGCTCTTCAGCGAACACCTTGGCATCCACGAAATAGCGCTGCGTTGCCGTCTCCCGCAGCGGAACCACCAGGTCGTACTCCGCACGGCTGGAGCCCGTGGGCTGGGAGAGCACCAGCTTGAACATCTGGGTGGACCCCAACTGCAGCGCCTCGGCCTGCGCGGCTGGCGCCGGCACCAGCAGCAGCAACAGGGGCAGCAGGGGCCAACCGGTTTGGCTCACGGATGCAGGGGTGGAATCCCACGGGGCTTGAGGGCCAGCGGGGCGGCCAGCAACGCCAGCAGCACGGCCGCGCCAGCCCCCATGGCAAACAGCGTGGTGATCGGCAGATCCCACTGCTGCTGAATCGCACCACCGCCAAAAGCCGCCAACCCGTAGCCCACCTGGTAGGCCCCGATCAACAACCCCGCCACCGTTTCACCCAACGGCGCCAGCTGCTTCTGCCCAAAACTGATGATCAACGGCAACATCGCCGAACAGCCCACGCCCGCACAGGCGAACAGCACCAAGGCGGTGCCGGCATCACCACCGCCGAGGCGGCTGATGGCCTCGAGCACCACCGCGAGAAACACTGGCAGCCCCGGCAGCAACAACCGCGGGGGGAAGAGCCCGGCCAGCCGGGCAAACAGCAAGCGGCCCAGCGTGACCCAACCCCAGAACAGGGTGAGCGCCATGGAGGCAACCTGCGTTGGGGCACCCACCTTCTGGGCCATCAGGATCACCGACCAGTTGCCGTTGATGGTTTCCACCAGGCCGTAGAGCACCGCAACGGCGACAAACCCAACCAACACCGGCGCGGCCACACCGCTTCGCGACTCCCCTGCGGAGGCCGCGGGCCCCGCTGCCGAAAGCTGCAGGGGCTGCTGGCGGCAGGCGGTCCACAACCACAGCGCCGCCGCCAGCACCAGCAGCGGCAGCACCCACCACACCCCCGGCCCCACCACCACCGCCGCCAGGGCGGGGGCCAGCGCCGTGCCGAGGCCCAGCAGCGCATTGAGCATCAGGATCGATTGATCCACCCGGGTGGGCTGAAAATCGGCGATGAACGTGTTGAGCACCGGCACCACCCCACCGAAGCCAAACCCCATCAGGGCGGTGGCCAGCATCAGCAGCACCAGATCCAAGCCCTGGTGGTGCATCAACAGCGCACTCAGCAGCAACACCGCCATTGAGGCGGCATCGGCCAGCAAGCCCACCAGCAGCACCCGTTTGGCCCCCCAGGCCCGCGAGAGCTGCGCGCCCAGGAACGATGCCGCAATGGCCGCGATCACCTGGGGAAGAAAGATCAGCCCATACTCACTGCGGCTGAGCCCATAGGCATCCGGTGCGGTCAGCACCGTGCTGATGGCGGGGAAGGTCACCAATGCGACCCCCTGCATCACCCCGGCCATCAGCAACAGCTGTTGCTCGCGCTGGTGGGTGCTGGTGAACGGCATGGACATGCCTCCCTACGCCGCCAGGCGTTGCTTGAGGTGATCGCCCACCCGGATCGCATTGGCGATGGCGGTGAGCGATGGGTTCACCGCGCCGATGCTCGGGAAGAAGCTGGTGTCCACCACGTAGAGGTTGTCGAGCTCGTGGGCCTTGCAGTTCACATCGAGCACCGAGGTGGCGGGATCGGTGCCGAAACGGCAGGTGCCCACCTGGTGGCCCACGGCGGCGATGCCCATCGGGTTCTTGACGTAGATCTGCCGCTCCACCAGGTGCTTTTTGAGGTAGAGCTTGTCGAGCAGGCCCTGCAAACGCCCCCACAGCCGATCGGCGGAGGTCTGGTTGTTCACCGTGTAGTTGAGGTGAATCTGCCCGGCTGCATCCACCGTGACCCGGTTGTTGGGGTCGGGCAGGTCTTCCGTGGTGATCCAGAAATCCAGGGCATGGGCCGCGATCTCATCCATGCCCCAGTTGGGCATCAGGAAGGTTTCCAGCGGCGCATAGCCCTTCATGATCGCGCCGCGGGTCTTGCCGGTCATCTGAATGTTGCCCATCGGGTAGTCGTAGTCGGCATCCCCGAAATACCAGTCGTTGATGGAGATCGTCTTCTGGAAGATGGTGGGGTTGGGCTCGTGGGACAGCGCCACCGCCGCCTTGCTGTTGTGGAACATGTAATTGCGCCCCACCTGATCGGAGCCGTTGGCCAGGCCGCGGGGGTGCTTGTCGTTGGCGGACATCAACAGCAACCGGGCGCTGTTGGCCGCACCGCAGCTCACCACCACCAGATCCGCGGAATA
>RHBP01000002.1 GCA_010030955.1 Synechococcaceae bacterium WBB_10_009
CGGCCTGGGGGCGCAGCTCCCAAGACGCAGCCAGGGTTTCGGGCTCCGGCCAATCGGCGCTGATGCGTTGCGCCTCCCCGCGCCACGGGCCACTCAATTGCTCCAGGTCGAGGGGCGGACACTCGGCCTGCGGCGTGCCGTTGCGCCACTCGCGGATCAGCACCAGCTGATCAAAGCGGCCGTCGTCGCGGTGCAGCTGCACGAGGCGGTGGCGGCGGTCGCCATGGATGAAGCCAAACTCGCCGCCGAACACGCTGCCCGGTGCCACCTGCAGGGTGCCCTTGCAGAAGCTGCCGGAGCTGAAGAACACCACCTGGCGCCCAAGGCTGCGGTAGTCCTCGCTGTGGTCACGAATGGGGGTTCCTCCCCGGTCGCCGGCGGCGTAGCGCCGCAGGCGGAAGTGCACCAGGCGCTCCTCCGACCCCTGCTCAAGGCAGAGGATTGAATCGGTGCTCTCCAGCTCCTGGGCCTCGCGGCCGATGCCGGTGAAGGTGCCCAGCCATTCGCCGAGGTTGCCGAGGAAGTTGTCCCACTGGCTGGCCATGGAGGTGTGCGGGGGTGGTGTGCGGCCCGCGGCTCAGCCGGCCTTCTGCAGGGAGGGTTGCTCCTCCGGCAGGATCGCGCCCGCCACGGGGCACACCTGCAGGCAAATGCCGCAATCGATGCAGGTGTCGAAGTCGATCCAGAAAAAGGCGGTGCCCTTGGCGTTGGCCCCGGTGCCCGGCTGGATGCAGGCCACCGGGCAAGCGTCCACGCAATCGGCCACCCCTTCACAAATGTCGGTGACGATGGTGTGGGCCATGGGTGCGATGCCGGCGTGGCCGAATCCTAGGCAGAGCCTTGGATCCAACGGGCCTCACGGCAGAGGCGCTGGCGGGCGATGGCCTCCGCCTCCGTGGCACTGCCGCAGGGCTGGTGGTGCAGCTCCGCCGCCTGGCCGGCCCCATGCAGCTGCTCCAGCAGATCCAGGGCCGGGCCCAGGTCCGCTGCGGTGGCCCAGGCCACCAACACCCTCCCCTGGGGCTCGGGTGCTGTGGCGTCGGTGCCCAGCAGCTCCCGCACCGCCTCCACATCCACCCCAAACCCAAGGCCGGTGGCTGCCCCCCCAAACCGGCTCACCAGGGCGTCGTAGCGGCCACCACTGGCGATGGCCACCGGGGCCTCCGCCCCTCGGCACACCAGCTTGAGCACCAGACCGTCGTAGAGGTCGAAGTGGGGCTGGAAGCTGGGGTCGAGCTGCAGGGTCACCCCCTGCCGGGCCGCCGCCGGGCCCAACCGTTTCAGGGTGTGGGCCAGCTGGTCGAGCACCGGGGTCGGTCCCAACAGCTGTTCCAGCTGGTAGAGCACCGGTTCCACATCGCCACGCAGGCGCATCAGCCCCTGCAGGGCCAGGCGTTGGTGGCCGGGCAGGTCGAGCTGCGCCAGGGCCAGGAGGTCGTACTGAATCAGGGCCCGGCGGGTGGCCAGCCGCTGCGGCTCGGGCACCTGCCCCAGCAACGTGGTGAGCACGGCGTGGTGCCCCACCAACAGCACCGGCCGGTGGGCAGCGTTGATCCCCAGCTGCCGCAGGCAGGCCAGCAGCAGCAGCAGCAATTCCCCATCGCCAGCCCCGGGTTCCGAGCTGCCATCCCCCAGCAGCTCCACGCCGCTCTGCAAGCGCTCCTCAAAGCGGGGGCCGGTTTCCCCCTCCACCGTGCGGAACACCGATCCGGCACTCCACAGCCGCAGGGGTCGCGGTCGCTGGCCCAGGCGGGTGCAGGCGGCACGGGCGATGGAGGCCGTCATCTCCGGCCGCAGCCCCAGGGGCTCGGCGGCCGCCACACGCACCAGTTCACGGTCGTTGATGCTGCCGCCGGCTTCGAGGGTTTCCAGCCGCTCCACCGCCGGTGGCGACACCTCGGCATAGCCCCACATCCGATACACGCCGGCCAGCTGCTCGCACAGCCAGCGGTTGGCCTCCACCTCGCGCGGGTTGAGGTCCCGGGCGCCAGCCGCCGGTTGCAGGGCCATGGTGAGCGTGCCGTCCCGAAGGGGTGATCCTATGGAGCGGCGGCTGCGGCGCCATGGGGGGCATCCAGCTCCGGCGCCCCGAAACTGCTGCCCGGGAGGGGCCTGCATTGGGCCAGCCCGTCGATCAACGGCTGCCGCAGGCCAGGGGCGCAGGCAATGATCCGGCCCTCAGCCAGCTGGGCCGGCCCACCGTCATAGGCGCAGACCACACCGCCCGCCCCTTCCACCAGGGCGATGCCCGCCGCCAGGTCCCACGGCGCCAGGCCCCGTTCCCAGTAGCCATCGAGGCGTCCGGCCGCCACAAAGGCCAGATCCACCGCCGCCGCCCCGCCCCGCCGCACGCCACGGCTGCGGTGGGTGAACCAGGCGAATTCGGCGTAGTTGTTGTCCAGTCGGGTGTGGCGGTCGTAGGCAAACCCCGTCACCAGCAGGGCCTGGCCCACCTCGGCGCACTGCGTGACCCGCAGGGGGCTGTCGTTGCACCAGGCCCCCAGACCCGGCGCCGACCAATACAGCTCCTGCAGCACGGGCACCGCCAGGGCCCCCAGCAGGGGCACGCCGGCCACCGTGAGCCCAACGGAGGTGCCGAACAGCGGATAGCCGTGGGCGTAGTTGGTGGTGCCATCGAGGGGGTCGACACACCACTCCAGGGTTGAGCCGCGGCCTTCGCGTCGGCCCCCCTCTTCGGCCAACACCCCCAGCTCCGGCGTCTCCCGTTCGAGCACCGCCAGCACCGCCCGCTCCGCCGCCACATCGGCTTCGGTCACCAGGTCGCCGGCGCGGCCCTTCTCCCGGATCCGCTCCAGTTGACCGAAGTGCAGCCGCAATTGCTCGGCGCCCGCCTCCGCCGCACGGCGGGCCACGGCGGCCAGGGCCTCAAGCCGCCCCGCTGGCAGGGCCGCCGCCGCCAGTGCCGACGCGGTGAGGCAGGCGGGGGCTGGGCTGCTCATTCGTCGTCCAGCGGCAGGCCGGCCCGCACCTGTCCCCGGCCGAAGTGGCGGCCGAATTGCAGCTCATACACCTCGTCTTCGTCCTGGGTTTCCACCTCCAGGGGGCCGGTGGCGCGGGCCACGCACAGCAGGCCGTAGCCCCGGGAGCGCACCTCGCGGGAGAGGCCGAGGGCTTCGCGCTGGTCGATCGTGCCGTTGAGCACCCGCACGGCACAGGCGGTGCAGCAACCGTTGCGGCAACTGAACGGCAGGGGCTGCCCCTGCTGCTCAAAACTGCGCAGGATGTAGTCGCCCTCCGGCACCTCGAGGGCAATGGTGCGGTTCTGCTGCCGCCAGTGGACCGTGATCGGATGGGTGCGCATGCCGGCGACCGGAGGCGGAAGAGGTGACTGCTACATTCTCAACGTTGCCCCGCTCCGCTGCGCATTCCGCAGCGATTTGCCCCTCGCGGAGAGGTGGCCGAGTGGTCGAAGGCGCAGCACTGGAAATGCTGTATAGGGGCAACTCTATCGAGGGTTCGAATCCCTCCCTCTCCGTTGATCAGCCGCCCCTCCGCCCCTGGGGCGGCTTTTTCATGGCGATGTTGCGGCCCGTTGATGTTGATCAACGGCTCCGATCCATCGGCCGTTGCAGACAGTGAATCAACGGCTGATTGCCCTCGCCTCCGGGGTGCGGTGGCCATCGAGCCGGGCTGGTTTGGCCCGGGGCCGGTAGCGTTGGGGCTCTCCAATCCAGCCCCCGGGGGAACGGACAGGCACTTGGCACGGATCGTTGGCATCGACCTTGGCACCACCAATTCGGTGGTGGCGGTGTTGGAGGGTGGACGCCCCCAGGTGATCGCCAGCGCCGAGGGCAGCCGCACCACCCCCTCGGTGGTGGGATTCAGCAAGGACCAGGAGCTGCTGGTGGGGCAGCTGGCCCGCCGCCAACTGGTGCTCAACCCCCGCAACACCTTCGCCAACCTCAAGCGGTTCGTCGGCCGTCAGTGGGACGAACTCGAGGACAGCAGCCTGTCGGTGCCCTACACGGTGCGGGCCAACGACCAGGGCAACGTGCGCGTGGTTTGCCCCGCCACCGAGCGGGAGTACGCGCCTGAGGAGTTGGTGGCGTCGATCCTGCGCAAGTTGGTGGACGACGCCGGCACCTACCTGGGGGAACCGGTGGAGGCGGCGGTGATCACCGTGCCCGCTTACTTCAACGACGCCCAGCGCCAGGCCACCCGCGATGCCGGCCGCCTCGCGGGCCTCACGGTGGAGCGCATCCTCAACGAGCCCACGGCAGCGGCCCTGGCCTACGGCTTCGACCGCAGCACCGTCAAGCGGGTGCTGGTGTTCGACCTGGGGGGCGGCACCTTTGACGTGTCGGTGTTGCGCATCGCCCAGGGGGTGTTTGACGTCAAGGCCACCAGCGGCGACACCCAACTGGGGGGCAACGACTGGGATCGGCGGATCGTGGATTGGCTGGCGGATCGCTTTCAGGCGGAGCACAGCGTTGATCTGCGCCGCGACCGGCAGGCCCTGCAGCGGCTCACGGAGGCGGCTGAAAAGGCCAAGATCGAGCTGAGCGGCGTGCAGAGCACCCCCATCTCGTTGCCGTTCATTGCCACAGGCCCCGACGGCCCGCTGCACATCGAAACCACGCTGGAGCGCAGCGTGTTTGAAGGGCTGTGCCCCGACCTGCTGGATCGCCTGTTGCGGCCGGTGCAGCGGGCCCTGCGCGATTCCGGGCTGGCGGCGGAGGACATCGACGACGTGGTGCTGGTGGGGGGATCCACCCGCATGCCGATGGTGCAGCAAATGGTGCGCACCTTGGTGCCCCTGGAGCCCTGCCAGTCGGTGAACCCCGACGAGGTGGTGGCGATCGGGGCCGCCGTGCAGGCCGGGATCCTCACGGGTGAGTTGCGCGATCTGATGCTCAACGACGTGACGCCGTTGTCGTTGGGGCTGGAGACCATCGGCGGCGTCATGAAGGTGCTGATCCCGCGCAACACGCCGATCCCCGTGCGCAAAAGCGATGTGTTCAGCACCTCGGAGCCCAACCAGAGCTCCGTGGAGGTGCATGTGTTGCAGGGGGAGCGGCAGATGGCCGAGGGCAACAAAAGCCTCGGACGCTTCCGGCTCTCCGGCATCCCCCCGGCCCCCCGCGGGGTGCCCCAGGTGCAGGTGTCGTTCGACATTGACGCCAATGGCCTGTTGCAGGTGTCCGCCACCGACCGCACCACCGGCCGTCAGCAGAGCGTCAGCATCCAAGGCGGCTCCAACCTCAGCGAAGGGGAGATCAAGCAGCTGATCGAGGAGGCGGAGCGCAAGGCCTCGGAGGACCGCCGCCGCAAGGCGGAGATCGACCGTCGCAACCGGGCGCTCACATTGGTGGCCCAGGCGGAGCGCCGCCTGCGGGATGCCGCCCTGGAGTTGGGGCCCTACGGCGCTGAACGCCAGCAGCGGGCGGTGGAGGTGGCCATGCGCGATGTGCAGGAGCAACTCAACGCCGACGACCTCACGGATCTCGACCTTTCGGTGAGCCAGCTGCAGGAGGCCCTCTATGGCCTCAACCGGCGGCTGGCCAAGGAGCGCAGCCAGGACAGCAATCCGCTGCAGGGCCTCAAAAACACCCTCGGGTCCCTCAAGGATGAGTTGTTTGCCGACGACGATTGGGATGACTGGGACCGCGGCCGCAGCCGTGATCCGTGGGCCGACAGCAGTTGGGGCGCCAGTGCCCGCTCGGGGTTGGGCTTCAACGGCGGATCCGGTGCGAGCAATGGCTACCCAAGCCGCTACGACCGTGATCGCTATGACCAAGACCGCTACGACCAAGGCCGCTATGACCAAGCCCGCTACGACGACCGTGACCGCGACCCGGTGACCCCGCGGCGCACCTCACGGCAGGACCCCTTTGATGGGGATCCCTGGGCTGAGGACTGAGCGCCGTGGCCGCAGCCCCGGCTCAGGGAGCCCCCGTCAACCACTGGGCCGTGCTGGGCCTGGAGCCCGGTGCCGATGCCGTGAGCCTCAAGCGCGCCTTCCGGCAGCAGGCCCGCCGTTGGCATCCCGACCTGAACGGCAACGACCCCCACGCCGAGGAGCAATTCAAGGCGGTCAATGAGGCCTATGCGGTGCTCAGCGACCCCCAGCGCCGCCAGCAGTGGGAGCAGGCCATCGATCCCGCCGATGCCGCCGCCGCGGGGCTCGACCCCTTCGCCCGTGGCTTCCCCGACTTCGACGACTACCTCGACACGCTGTTTGGACGCCCCAGACGCCGCCAGCGCAACCCCATGCCGTGGCGCGATGCCGATGGCACCGACCTGGATGCCGACAGCGGGTCCGAGGCTGATCTGGATGCTCAGCCCGAGCCGGAACCCCCGCGGGGCCGCGGTGATGTGACGCCATCCCCATCCCCACCGCCCCCGGTGAGCCTCACCGCAGACCTGGAATCGGTGGTGGAGCTCACCCCGGACCAGGCCCTGCACGGCGAGCGGGTGGAGCTGGATCTGCCGGATGGCTCCTGCGTGGAGGTGTGGACCCCGGCGTTGGCGGGCGATGGTTGGCGTCTGCGACTGGCCGGTGTGGCCCCCGGCGGCGGCGACCATTTTCTGCAGTTGCGGGTGCGCACTTCGGAGGGGCTGCGCATCGATGGGCTGCGGGTGCTGTACCGCTTGGAGATCCCACCGGCGGATGGCGCCCTGGGGTGCATGGTGGTGGTGCCCACCCTGGAGGGCCCGGTGCAACTGCGTGTGCCGCCGGGGTCCTCCAGTGGCCGCCTGTTGCGGCTCCGGGGCCGGGGCCTCAGCCGCGGGCAGGAGCGGGGCGATCAATTGGTGGAGATCCGCTTGGTGGTGCCCCAGGACCTCACGGAGGCGGAGCTGGCGCTCTACCGCCGCCTGCAGGAACTGGCCACCCAGTGGGACGGCGGCTGAGCCAGGCGCCAACCGCGTGATCAATGAGACACTGAGGGCCGCCCCCCTGCGCACCGATGTCGGTCCACGTCCTGCTGTTTGACGCCGGCAGCGAGAACGAGGGCATCCATTCCCTCGAACTCAATGGCACCACGGTGGTGCTGCTGTTTGAGGACCGCGACGACGCCGAGCGGTATGCCGGCCTGCTGGAGGCCCAGGACTTCCCCGCTCCCACCGTGGAGGCCCTCGACCGCGCCGAAATGGAAGCGTTCTGTGGCAATGCCGGCTACGAAGCTCGCTTCGTGCCGGCGGGGTTCCTGCCGCAGACCGCCGAGGAGCGCCTGCTGATTGCCCCCCCGGAGCGCAACATGGACGTGACCTCCTGGCGCGACCAGGAGGAGCCCGCAGCGGCCATGGCCGAGCCGGACACCGCGGGCGGTGGCAATGCCGAGCTCGAGGCGTTCCGCCGCCGGCTCGAGGGGCTGCTGTGAGCGGAACCCCATTCGACGAGGTGCAGCGCGGACACCTGCTCACCGAGCAGCCCCATCCCCGCAGCACCGATCTCGATGCCCTCAGCACCGCTGCGCTGGTGGAGCTCTTTTGCGACGAGGACCGCCGCCCCCAGGAGGCCGTCGCCGCCGCGGCGCCGGCCCTGGCCCAGGCCATCGATGCCATCACCGCGCGCCTGGCCCGCGGCGGTCGGCTGTTCTACCTGGGGGCGGGGACATCCGGTCGCCTGGGGGTTCTGGATGCGGCGGAATGTCCGCCCACCTTCTGCAGCCCACCTGAGTTGGTGCAGGGGGTGCTGGCCGGCGGTGCCGCGGCCCTGCTGCGCAGCTCCGAGGGCCTGGAGGACCTGCGCGATGCCGGCGGGCGCGACGACCTGGTGGCCCGCGGACTCCAGCCGGGCGATGCCCTGGTGGGCATCGCCGCCGGTGGCACCACCCCCTACGTGCACGGTGGACTGGCCCACGCCCAACAGATTGGTGCCCTCGCCATTGCCATGGCCTGCGTGCCTCAGGACCAGGTGACGATGCCCTGCGACATCGACATCCGGCTGCTGACGGGCCCGGAGTTGCTGGCGGGCTCCACACGGTTAAAGGCCGGCACCGCCACCAAGATGGCCCTCAACATCCTCAGCACCGGCGTGATGGTGCGGCTGGGGAAGGTCTACGGCAACCGCATGGTGGACGTGGCGGTGACCAACAGCAAACTCGAGGACCGGGCCCTGCGCATGCTCCAGGACCTCGGTGGCATCCCACGCCCGCAGGGGCGCCAGTGGCTGCAGCGCAGCGGCGGCTCGGTGAAGGTGGCGTTGTTGATGGCCACCTCTGGCCTCAGCTTCGAACGGGCCCAGGCGCTCCTGCACCGCTGCCAGGGGCAGTTGCGCCAGGCCCTGGCGGAGGCGCCTCAGCCGCCGAACGGCCCCCAGTAGGGCTGGGTCAGCAGGTCGAGCCGGCGGCGGGTTTCCGCGGGCACGTGCTCCTGTGGGGTCATCAGCGCATCCCGCAGGGCGCCGTGGGCGCTGCTGGTGGGCCGCAGGGCCGCCACCCGCTCGGCGGTGATGCGCACGATTTGGGTGGCCAGGGCCGCGTTGGCCCGCAGGTTGGCGATCACCATGTCGACCGTGACGCTGTCGTGGCCCTCAAACCAGCAGTCGTAATCGGTGGCCATGGCGAGGGTGGCGTAGGCGATCTCCGCCTCCCGGGCCAGCCGCGCCTCGGTGTGGTTGGTCATCCCGATCACGGAGCAGCCCCAGGAGCGGTAGAGCTGCGATTCCGCCCGGGTGGAGAAGGCGGGACCCTCCATGCACAGGTAGGTGCCCCCCCGATGCAGGGTGCGATCGGCGGGCATCAGGCTGTCCGCCACATCCGCCAGCAGGCGGCTGAGGGCCGGGCAGAACGGATCGGCGAAGGTCACGTGGGCCACCGCCCCCTGGCCGAAGAAGCTCAGGGGCCGCTGGTGTGTGCGGTCGATGAATTGATCGGGCACCACCATGTCCAGGGGGCGCACCGCCTCCTGCAGCGATCCCACCGCCGAGGGCGAGAGGATCCAGCGCACCCCCAGGGATCGCATCGCCCAGATGTTGGCGCGGTAGGGCACCTCCGTGGGCAACAGGGTGTGGTGACGGCCATGGCGCGCCAAAAACACCACCTCCATGCCCCCCAGACGCCCCAGCCGCAGGCTGTCGGAGGGGGCGCCAAAGGGGGTGTCAACGGTGAGCTCCTGGATCTCCTCCAGGCCTTCCATCGCATACAGGCCGCTCCCCCCCAGCACCCCAAGCCGCGCCTGGCTGAGATCGGTGCTGCTGGGGCCGGTCATGGCGATCAAGCGGATTCAACCCTTCTACCGGAGCGCCCATACTGATCCGGTGTGCTCTTGATGCCCCCGTGACCAAAGCCCTGATGGAGACCGACGCCGGCACCATCGAACTGGAGCTGTTCGACGCCGACGCCCCCAACACCGTGGCCAATTTTGTGAAGCTGGCCAACGAGGGCTTCTACGACGGTCTGGCGTTCCACCGTGTGATCCCCGGCTTCATGGCCCAGGGAGGCTGCCCCAACAGCCGTGAGGGCGCACGCGGCATGGCGGGCACCGGCGGCCCCGGTTACCAGATCGACTGCGAAATCAACGGCCAGAAGCATCAGGCCGGCACCCTGGCCATGGCCCACGCCGGCCGCAACACCGGCGGCTCGCAGTTCTACATCTGCCACGAGGCCCAGCCCCACCTCGATGGGGTGCACACCGTGTTCGGCCTCACCGGCAACATGGATGTGGTGCTGGCCCTCAAGAACGGCAGCCGCATCAACAAGGTGAGCATCCAGGCCTGACGGGCTTGCTGCCCTGATCAGCACCAGCGCATCAGCGTGCCCGCATCCACCCGCAGCTGCGGGCTCGCCGCCTGCAGCTCCACCAGCGGGCGGCGCTGGGCCTCCAGCGTGCTGCTGGGGTGGGCGCTGCGCTGGCTGTCGGGTGCCAACAACAGGCTGACGCTCTGGGTCGACGACCAGGCCGCCATGCGTTGCAGCCCCTCCGCCAGCAGCGCCGCGTTGCCCCCCTCCACCAGCACCGCCAGCTGCGGCTGATCCAGCAGCGCCAGCACCCGGGCGTGCTCCTCCCGCTCGAGCACCACCCCGTGTTGCTCCGCCCACTGGCGCAGGTCCTGCAGCCGCTCGGCCACCAACGTTCCGGTGCTGTCGCCGCCCACGGCGGTGCCGCCGCCGTTGCTGCCCATGGTCCAGGCCAGCACGGCCGCGGGCCCCTCCTGGCCGCCGGGATCCATCAGGTGCCCCAATTTGGTGCGCTTGGTCTGCAGGTAGGCGGCGTTGTGCTGGCTGGCGTCCATCACCAGCGGCACCCGATCCTCCACCTGCAGGCCATAGCCACCGAGGCCGGCGATCTTGCGGGGGTTGTTGGTGATCAGGCGCAGCCGGTGGATCCCCAGGTCGCTAAGGATCTGCGCGCCAACGCCGTAGTTGCGCAGGTCGGCGGGGAACCCCAAGCGTTCGTTGGCCTCCACGGTGTCCAGTCCGCCGTCCTGCAGCGAGTAGGCCCGCAGTTTGTTGATCAGGCCGATGCCGCGCCCCTCCTGACGGAGATACACCACCACCCCTTCGCCGGCGGCTTCGATCATTCGCAGGGCCGCCTCCAGCTGCGGCCGGCAATCACAGCGCAGGGAGCCGAAGGCGTCGCCGGTGAGGCATTCGCTGTGCACCCGCACCAGCACCGGATGGTCGGCCTGCTCCGGTTGCCCCTTCACGATGGCCACGTGCTCGCTGCCGTCGAGTTCGTTGCGGTAGCCGATGGCGCGGAACTGGCCGAAGGCGCTGGGCAGATCCGCCACCGCCTGCCTCCGCACGAACCGCTCGGTGTCGAGGCGGTAGCGGATCAGGTCGGCGATGTTGATCAGGCGCAACTGGTGCCGCCGGGCGTACTCCACCAGTTGGGGCAGGCGGGCCATGGAGCCGTCGCCGTTCTGGATTTCACAGATCACCCCGGCGGGATAGAGCCCCGCCAGCCGGGAGAGATCCACGGCCGCTTCGGTGTGGCCGGCCCGTTTGAGCACCCCCCCCTGCTTCGCCCGCAGCGGAAAGATGTGGCCCGGCCGCCGCAGGTCCGCCGGACGGCTTTGGGGGTGGATGGCCACCTGGATGGTGCGGGCGCGATCGTCGGCGGAAATGCCCGTGCTCACGCCGTGTTCCGGCCCGGCATCCACGCTCACCGTGAAGGCGGTCTGGTTGCTGTCGGTGTTGCGGTCGACCATCAGCGGCAGGTCGAGCGCATCCAGCCGTTCCCCCTCCATCGCCAGGCAGATCAGCCCCCGCGCTTCGGTGGCCATGAAATTGATCTGCTCCGGCGTGGCGAACTGCGCCGCGCAGATCAGATCGCCTTCGTTTTCTCGGTTTTCGTCGTCCACCACCACCACCATCTCGCCATTGCGGATCGCGGCCAGGCCGTCGGCGATGCTGTCGAACTGCAGGGCTGGCTGGGTCAGGGGGGGAGGAGCACGGGGCCCCGGGTGCTGTCACTTTTATAAAGCCCGGTACGATCTGGCGTTGCGGGAGTCCAGCCATGGCCAGCCATCGGGTTGCGGTGATCGGCGCCTCCGGGTATGGCGGCCTGCAGACCCTGCGCCTGCTGCAGGGGCACCCGGCCCTGGAGGTGACCTTCCTCGGCGGCGAGCGCAGCAGCGGCAAGCGCTGGAGTGAACTGACCCCCTTCCTGCCCCTGCCGGGCGACCCGGTGGTGCAGGCCCCCGAGCCCGACGCCATCGCCGCCAGCGCCGACCTGGCGGTGTTGAGCCTGCCCAACGGCTTGGCCTCCCAATTGGTCCCCCCCCTGCTGGAGCGGGGCGTCAAGGTGGTGGACCTCTCCGCCGACTACCGCTACAGCGCCCTGACCCAGTGGAAGGAGGTCTACGGCACCGAGGCCAGCCGCTTCCCCCGCAGCGATGACCACCTCTGCGCTGAGGCGGTGTATGGCCTGGTGGAGTGGGAGCAGGAGCGCATCGCCGCCGCCCGGCTGGTGGCCGCCCCTGGCTGCTTCCCCACCGCCAGCCTGCTGGCCCTCACCCCCCTGCTCAAGCAGGGTCTGATTGAAACCACGGGCATCGTCATTGACGCCAAGACCGGCACCAGCGGCGGCGGCCGTGCCGCCAAGGAGCACCTGCTGCTGGCGGAGGCTTCCGAGGGCGTGGCCCCCTACGGCGTGGTGGGCCACCGCCACACCAGTGAAATCGAGCAGCTGTGCAGCCGCGCGGCCGGCTCCAGCATTCAGCTGCAGTTCACCCCCCACCTGATCCCGATGGTGCGGGGGCTGCTGGCCACCGTCTATGGCCGCCTGCGCGACCCCGGCCTCACCGCCGAGGACATCACCACGGTGTTGGGGGCCGCCTACCGCCATGCCGCCGGCGTCGAGGTGCTGCCCGTGGGCACCTACCCCTCCACCAAATGGGTTCGCCAGACCAACCGGGCCCTGTTGTCGGTGCAGGTGGACGGGCGCACGGGCCAGCTGATCGTGCTCAGCGCCATCGACAACATGGTCAAGGGTCAGGCTGGCCAGGGGGTGCAGTGCCTCAACCTGATGGTGGGCCTACCGGCGGACACCGGCCTGCCGCTGCTGCCCTTCTACCCCTGAGCGCTCAGGCCTGAGCGGACCCCAGCAGACCCGACCGTTGGGCCGCCAGCAGCACCGCCAGCGGCAGGATCCGGTGCTCCTGGCGGTGGATGCGCGCCGCCAGGCTCTCGATGGTGTCCCCGCTGGCGATGGGCACCGCCGCCTGCACCAGGATCGGCCCGCTGTCCACCTCCAGGTGCACCAGGTGGGCGCTGCAGCCGGTGAGGGTGACACCCGCCGCCAGGGCTTGCTCCACGGCCCGGGCGCCGCGGAAGCTGGGCAGCAGGGAGGGGTGGATGTTCACCAGCCGGTCGGGAAATGCCGCGATCAGTTCGGCGGTCACGATCCGCATCCAGCCCGCCATCACCACCAGGTCCACCGCTGCCCCCTGGAGGCTGTCCACCAGGGCCCGGTCCAGGGCTTCGCGGCTGCCGTAACGACGGTGGTCGTGCAGGGTGCAGGGCACGTTGAGCCGTGCGGCCCGTTGCTCGGCGCCGCAGCCGGGGTTGTTCACCACCAGCAGGGCCACCTCCGCCGGCAGGGCATCGGCCCGGCAGGCCTCCACCAGCGCCTCAAAGTTGCTGCCCGATCCCGAGGCCAGCACCCCCAACCGCAGCGGGCGCAGCGGCGCCGGGGGCTGTGACGGTGGCAACGGCCACTGGACGGCCCTATCGAGCTCGCTAGGGTCTGAAAAAGCGGGCGTCGGGCCATGTCCCATCTCTCCATCCTGCCAACGGTTTTGCGCGACGAAACCCTGTTGGAAGCTGCGCTGCGGGAACTCAGGCTGCCGGTGCTGCACGGGGGATCCCTGCCGGGCTTCGCCGGTGAGGCGGAGCCGGTGCTGCTGCAGACCGAACTGGCCGGTGGACTGCGGATCGGCTGGCGGCGCCAGGGCGATGGCTCCCTGGCCCTGGTGGGCGACCTGCAACGCCTCGGTCGCACCCAGTCGCCCCAGCAGCTGATTGGGCGCATCACCCGCTGCTACGCCACCCTGCAGGCCCTGCGCTGTGCCGCTGAGCCTTGGGCCACTGGCGACCATCCGGTGTCGGTTCAGGTGTCGGTTCAAGGGCCGGCCTGAGCGGCGGTGGTTTCGATCCAGCTCGATTGCCGTGACCCCCATCGCCATCTGGTGGGGGTTCGGCTCACCGTTAGCCCCCAGCGCCGATCCCTGCGGCTGCAACTGCCCTGCTGGACCCCCGGCTCCTATTTGATTCGCGATTACGTCCGTCATCTGGAGGGTCTGGTGGCCACCCAGGGCGAGTCCCCATTGGCCCTGCGGCGTCTCACCCCCTCCAGTTGGCAACTCCCCTGTGACCCCGACGCCGGGCCGGTGACCCTCACCTACCGGGTGATGGCCACGGAGTTGTCGGTGCGCACCTGCCACATCGACCACCAGCACGCCTTTTTGGCCCTGGCGGCCGTGGTGCTGGAGGTGGAGGGCGAGCGTTGGTCGCCCCATCGGCTGACGCTGCTGTTGCCGGAGGGTTGGACGGGCTTTGTCCCCCTGCCCGCCGACCCCGGCGGTGGCTGGCTGGCCACCAGCTTTGATCAGTTGGTGGACAGCCCGGTGGAGGCCGGGCCGCACCGGGCGCTGAGCTTTGATGTGGCCGGTGTGCCCCACCGTTGGATCACCTGGGGGGCCTGTGCGGGCGGTGAAGGCTGGTTGATGCAGCGCTTTCCCTCGCTGCTCGATGACGTGCAGCGGGTGTGCCTGCGTTGTTGCCAGTTGATGGGGGTGGAGCGGCCCGCCAGCGATGGCTACCTGTTTGTGTTGCACCTGTTGGATGACGGCTACGGCGGCCTCGAGCACGACGACAGCACCGTGCTGGTGTACGGCCGGCAGCGGTTGGAGCAACCCCAGGGCTACCGCCGGCTGTTGCAGCTGGTGGCCCATGAATACCTGCACCAGTGGAATGTGCGCCGCCTGCGGCCGGCCCCGTTGGCGCCGATCGACTACCAGCAGCCCGCGGTGGTGCCCAGCCTCTGGTTTGCGGAGGGGGTCACCAGCTACGTCGACCAACTGCTGCCCCTGGCCGCCGGAATCGGCGATGCCGAGGCGCTGCTGGTCGACTTGGGGGAGGACCTCAGCCGTTACCGGCTGACGCCCGGCCGGCACGTGCAGAGCCTGCGCACCAGTGCCCAAGAGGCCTGGGTGAAGCTCTACAAGGCCGACGCCTACTCGGCCGATAGCCAGGTGAGCTACTACCTCAAGGGGGCGGTGGTGGCCCTGTGCCTCGACCTGCAACTGCGCCGTGACGGCTCCTGCCTCCCTGCGGTGCTGCAACAGCTGTGGCGGAGCCATGGCCGCTGCCGGCGCGGCTACGCCGAAGCGGACCTGCTCCAGGCCTTCACCGACCACAGCCCCGCCCTCGGCTCCCTCCTGCCCGCCTGGCTCGATGGACTCGACGATCCCGATCTGGATGGCTACCTCTGCGATGTGGGATTGCGATTGGAGGCGGAGATGGCCAGCACCCCTTGGGCGGGGATCACCACCACGGGTCAGGACGGTGCCCTCGTGGCCCAGCGGGTTTGGCGCGACGGTCCGGCCGAACGCGCCGGCCTGATGGTGGGCGATGAGATCCTGGCCCTCGACGGCCAACGGTTGCGCCAGCCCGCCCAGTGGACGGCGGCCTTGCGGGCTGGTGCGGTCCAGAGCCTGCTGATCTGCCGCCGCTCCCAGGTCCACACCTTGCCCCTGCAGCCCCTCCCCCCCACGGTGGAGCGCTACCGGCTGGTGTGCAGCGAGGCCGCCGACGCGGCCCAGTGCCATGCCCGGGAGCGCTGGCTGGCCCTGGCGGCACCATGTTGAAGCCGTTCTCCCACCAGCGCCGCCAGGGAGCCCTGGCCTGGGCCGCCGTGGCCCTGGCCGGCGCCGCGGCCGTGGGGGGCACCGCGCTGGTGCTGCAGAACCTGCGCGACCAGGGACCGTTGCTGCTTCAGCCCCAGCGCCAGCGCGCCCCGGAACCCCCAGCCCAAGCGGCCTGGATCAGCCCGCTGACGCGCCAATGCAGCGCCGATCCGGCCCTACGCCAACGCCTGCTGGCGTTGCAGCGCCGCCTTCCCGCGCGGGTGGAGCGCTTGCGCATCGACCCCAGCAACTACGCCGAGCGCCAACGCCGCGATGCCTATGGCAATCGCCTCAGCACCACGCCCTCACTGATTGTGTTGCACGAAACGGTCTATGGCTTGGGCTCCGCCATCAACACCTTCACCACCCATCACCCCAACGACGGCGACCAGGTGAGTTATCACCTGCTGCTGGGGGAGCACGGACGGGTGGTGGAAACCCTGGATCCCTCCAAACGGGCCTTCGGGGCCGGCTACTCCGCCTTCCAGGGGCGCTGGGTGATCACCAATCCAGCCATGGCGGGCTCCATCAACAACTTCGCCTTGCACCTCAGCTTGGAAACCCCCCTGGATGGGGAGGACAACGACCCCAGCCACAGCGGCTATTCCGCGGTGCAGTACGACAACCTGGCCGTTGTGCTGGCGGATTGGATGCGCCGCTATCGCATTCCCTACACGGCGATCACCACCCACCGCCATGTCGACCTCGGACTGGAGAGGGCCGATCCCCGCAGCTTCGATTGGTCAGCGCTGCAGCGCCGCCTGGCGGCCCTGGGGGCGTTGTGCTGACGGTTGAACAGGGCCGGCGGGTTTAGATCAGCGCTGACAGCGGTTTCTTGCGCTGCCCGAACACCAGCCCGTGCAGTTCGGGATCCTGCATGTAGCGGAGGATCCGGGCGGGGTAATCCAGCTTGCCGTTGTGCAGGTAGGCCAGGGTGGCCACGGTTTTGGCGTGGCTGCGCTGGCCGCTGACGTTGTTGGTGGCGCTGGGGTCCAGCTCCAGCAGTTGCAGCAGACGTGACAGTTTGCCGGCGAGCAGGGCCACATTGCGCTCCGGGTCGAGCAGCTGCTCGCGGGCCTCGGCCACCTGATCGGCGCTGGGGTTCTCCGGCAGCAGCCCCTGTTTCACCATCTCGCTGACACCCAGCTGGGCGGGGCCGAGGGTGCTGAACAGGCCGGAGTGGGCGGCAATGGGTAGGCCTTCCCCGGGTTTGGCGTGCTGCAATTCGTCGAACAGGATCGCCGTGAGCAGCATGGGGTTGATGCCGCTGCGGCGGCTCACCTGCTGGATCACCGGCTGCAGATCCTGCAGCTGGGTGAGCGCATGGTTGCGCACGGGGGTGAGTTGGTCGACGCCATGGGTGAACAGCTGGGCCAGGCGCGGCTGGGGCCCATGCACCCCGAAGCGGCGCTGCAGGGCACGGATTTCCTCGGGGCTAAAGGTGGTGGGATCCAGACGATCGGCGGCCGGCAACAGGCCGCGCAGCGGAGCCAGGCTGGCGCTGTTCCATTCGCTGAGCACCAACCCCAGCACCAAGGCGGCGGTGAGCGTCCGTTTGATGCCCCGGGGCCATGGCCGTGCGCGCTGAACAGCCACCCGGGGGGTACGGGATCGCTGCAGGGTGGGGAACCAGCGGGGCAGGGGTGCCAGGGCGAAACCGCAGGGCTTCAAGAATTAAATAAAGCTTACGAACCCCCTTCTGGTTTGCCCAGGGGGGGATCCGCATGTGTGGTGGTCCACACAGTCGCGTCTCGGACTTGTCTTTTTCAGGACATCCCTGGGCGGTGGGGGTATCCCCAGCGGGGTTTCGCAGATAGCGTCGCCTTGCCGCTTTGCGCCTCGGCCCCATGCCCCCCCTTTCCCCTGCCGCTGGCTTGGATCCCCAAAGCCAGTGGCAGCGGTTCTGCCACCTGCTCTGGCATGACGCAGGCATGGGGTTCTGGCTGGATGTGAGCCGCATGGGCCTCGATGCGGGGCAACTCGAGGCCATGGCGCCCCGCTTCGATCAGGCCTTTGCCGCCATGGCCGCCCTCGAGCAGGGGGCGATCGCCAACGCCGATGAACAGCGCCAAGTTGGCCATTACTGGCTGCGGGCCCCCCAATTGGCGCCGGATGCCGCCACCGCTGACCACATCCGCGCCGAGGTGGATCGGATCGAGGCCTTTGGCCGCGATGTGCTGCAGGGCGTGATCTGCGCTTCCCCGGGGCAGCCCTTCACCGATGTGCTGTGGATCGGCATTGGTGGTTCCGGTCTGGGCCCCCTGCTGATGATCCGTGCGCTGCAGGATCCGGGGTCCGGCCTGCCCTTCCATTTCTTCGACAACGTCGACCCCGACGGCATGCGCCGCACGCTGGCCTCCATCGGCGAGCGCCTGCGCACCACCCTGGTGATCGTGGTGAGCAAGTCGGGGGGCACGCCCGAGCCCCACATCGGCATGCTCCAGGCCCGCCGCGCCGTGGAGGCCGCCGGTGGCCGCTGGATGCAACAGGCCGTGGCGGTGACCATGCTCGGCAGCCGCCTGGATCAGGAGGCGGAGCAGGGCGATTGGCTGGCCCGCTTCGACATGTTCGATTGGGTGGGTGGTCGCACCAGCATCACCAGCGCCGTGGGGCTGCTGCCGGGGGTGCTGATCGGCAGCGACATCCGCGCCTTCCTGGCCGGCGCCGCCGCCATGGACGCCGCCACCCGCAACCGTGAGCTGCGCCACAACCCCGCCGCCCTGCTGGCGGCCGCCTGGTACCGGGCCGGCGACGGACGCGGCCAGCGGGACATGGTGGTGCTGCCGTATCGCGACCGCCTGGAGGTGTTCAGCCGCTACCTCCAGCAGCTGGTGATGGAAAGCCTCGGCAAAAAACTTGACCGCGACGGCCAGGTGGTGCACCAGGGTTTGGCGGTGTATGGCAACAAGGGCTCCACCGACCAGCACGCCTACGTGCAGCAGCTGCGGGATGGTGTCGACAACTTCTTTGTGACCTTCATCGAAGTGCTGGAGGACCCCGGTGACATTCCGCCCCTGGAGGGGGAGAACCCCGGCGATTTCCTGGACGGTTTCCTGCAGGGCACGCGCTCGGCCCTGACCGATGAGGGGCGCTTCAACCTCAGCATCACGCTGCAGCGTTTGGACGCCGCCAGCCTCGGCGCCCTGATTGCTCTGTTTGAACGCGCCGTGGGGCTCTACGGCGAGCTGGTGAATGTGAACGCCTACCACCAGCCCGGCGTGGAAGCAGGCAAGAAGGCTGCAGCCGCCCTGCTGGATCTGCAATCCCGCCTGGAGCAGGCTTTGGCTGACCGCCGTGAGCACACCCTGGCGGATCTGCAGGCCCGGATGGGCCTGGACTCACCGGAGTCGCTCTATTGGATCCTGCGTCACCTCTGCGCCAACCGCCGCCACATCGATGCCCGCGGCGATTGGGGCCAGCCCGACAGCCTGGTGTTCATCCACGACTGAGCCCTGGGGTGCTTAAGGCACCAGGTTGACCAGCTTGCCGGGAACCACGATCACCCGGCTGGGGGCCTTGCCCTCCAACCACTTGCTGGCGATGTCGCTCTCCAGCGCCAACTGCTCCAACGTGGCCTTGTCGGCGTCGGCGGGCACCTCCAGGCTGCCCCGCACCTTTCCCTTGATCTGGATCACCAGGGGCACCGTGTCGCGCACCAAGGCCGAGCCATCGGCCTCGGGCCAGCGCTGCCGGTGCACGCTTGTGGCGTTGAGGGAATCGCGCTGGTGCGACCCCCAAGCTTCTGCCAGAGCTCCTCGGCCAGGTGCGGCGCAAACGGGGCCAGCAGCACCACCAGGGTGCGCAGAGCTTCCGCGGCGAACACCGGGTGGCAGTCCGCCAGCAGGGGGGCCATGGCGTTGCTGAGCTTCATCAGCTCCGACACGGCGGTGTTGAACTGGTAGTCGCCGTCCAGGTCGTCGCTGATGGCGGCGATGGCGGTGTGCACGGCGCGGCGCAGGTCGGCATCGGCAGGGGCCAGGGTGCCGCCACCGGTGGCCATGGCCCCCCGCACGGCGTCCGGCGAGCCGGCCCCATCCGCCAGGCTCAGCCCTCGCTCCAGGAAGGCGTCTGCCAGGCGCCAGATCCGCTGCAGAAAGCGGAACTGCCCCTCCACATCGGCATCGTCCCACTCCAGATCCTTCTCCGGGGGGGCCTTGAACAGGATGAACATGCGGGCGGTGTCGGCGCCGTAGCGGTCGATCACCTGGGCTGGATCAACGCCGTTGTGCTTCGACTTCGACATCTTTTCGAAGAACCTCTCCAAGGGCTCCCCGCTCACCGGATCGCGGGGGTCCTCCGCATCGGCCACCGCTGAAGGGGGGATGTATTTGCCGCTGTTGGGATTTTTGTAGGTCACCCCCTGCACCATCCCCTGGGTGAGCAGCTTGGTGAACGGTTCGCCGCAGCTGAGCAGCTGGCGGTCGCGCAGGACCTTGGTGAAGAAACGGGAGTAGAGCAGATGCAGGATGGCGTGCTCGATGCCGCCCACGTATTGATCCACGGGCAACCAGGCATCCACCGCCTCCCGCCCGAACGGCAGCTGGGCGTTCATCGGGTCGCTGTAACGCAGGAAATACCAGCTGGAGCACATGAAGGTGTCCATGGTGTCCGTCTCGCGGCGGGCCGGCTGGCCGCAGCAGGGGCAGTCCACCTGCACCCAGCTCTCCAGCTGGGCCAGGGGTGAGGCCCCCTTGCCGGTGAAGGCCACATCCCGCGGCAGCTCCACCGGCAGCTGCTCCGTGGGCACGGGCACGGCACCACAGCTGTCGCAATGGATCACCGGGATCGGGCAGCCCCAGTAGCGCTGGCGGGAGATCAGCCAGTCGCGCAGACGGAATTGCACCCGCTCATGGCCCCATCCCTCGGCCGCAGCGGCGGCGGTGATGGCGGCCTTGGCCTGGTCGCTGGGGAGACCGTCAAACCGGCCCGAATGGATCAGCACGCCCGGCTCGGTCCAGGCGCCACCCTCAATGCCATCTCCAACGCCATGTCCATCGCTGCCCTCCGGGATGATCACCTGCTGCACGGGCAGCTCGTACTGGCGCGCAAAAAGAAAGTCCCGTTGGTCATGGGCAGGGACTCCCATCACGGCACCGGTGCCGTACTCCGCCAGCACGTAGTCGGCGATCCAAATCGGCAGCAGCTCACCGTTGGCGGGGTTGCGCACCCGGGCGCCGATGGCAACACCGCGCTTGGGCCTGTCTTCGGCCGTGCGGTCCTGCTCGCTTTGGCGCGACACCTGATCGCAGAAGGCTTCCACCACAGCCCGTTGCTGGGGGGCGGTGAGGGCCGGCACCAGCGGATGCTCCGGGGCCAGCACCACATAGGTGGCGCCGAAGATGGTGTCGGGCCGTGTGGTGAACACGGTGATCGGCTCACCGGTGGTGCTGCCGTCGTCGCCCACCACCGCAAACTGCAGCTCCGCACCGGTGCTGCGGCCGATCCAGTTGGCCTGCATGGTGCGCACCCGTTCCGGCCACCCCTGCAGGCCATCGAGGTCGTCCAGCAGGGCCTGGGCGTAATCGGTGATCTTCAAAAACCACTGGCGCAGCTTTCGCTTTTCCACCAGTGCCCCGGAACGCCAGGAGCGGCCGTCCGCATCCACCTGCTCGTTGGCTAGCACGGTCTGGTCGATCGGATCCCAGTTGACCGTGGCCTCCTTGCGGTAGGCCAGGCCGGCGTCGAGAAACTGCAGGAACAACCACTGGGTCCAGCGGTAGTAGCTGCTGTGGCAGGTGGCCACCTCCCGATCCCAGTCGATTGACAGGCCCAGCTGGTCCAGCTGGCGTCGCATGGAGGCGATGTTCTGGTCGGTCCAGGCTCCGGGGTCCACCCCCCGTTCGATGGCGGCGTTCTCCGCAGGCAGTCCGAAGGCATCCCAGCCCATGGGATGGAGCACCTTGCGCCCCCGCAGCCGCTGCACCCGGGCCACCACATCGGTGATCACGTAATTGCGCACATGGCCCATGTGCAGGTTGCCGGAGGGGTAGGGGAACATCGACAGGGCATAGAAGCCCTGCTCACCGGGCCCCAGCTCCGGCGTGTCATGCAGCCCCTGCTCCTGCCAGGCCCGTTGCCAGCCCGCCTCAATCGCCTGGGGTTGGTAGCGGCTGGGGTCGCTCACGGCTGGCAGAACGGCGTGCGGCTGATGCTCCCACAGCCTCAGGTCAGCGCCTGGATCAGGGCGATGGCGCCACGGTTCACCAGCACCGGTTCCCCCCCGGCGTCGGTCAGCAGGGCCAGATGGTCGCCATCCACCCACTGGGGGCAACCCTGCAGCAGGCGCCCCCCCTGCAGCTCCACCTGGATGGGGGTGCGGTCGCGGATCCAGCGCTGCAGGCAGCGGATGCCCGGCTGGGAGGGGTCAAACCCCGGGGGGTGGCGCTCCGTGCTGGTCCCCATAGGATCGGCCCCATCCCCAAGCCTGTGGTCAGGCTGCCGCGCGTGTCTGAGTTCAGCAACCTCCCATTCAGCAAATACCAAGGTCTGGGCAACGACTTCCTGCTGCTGGATGCCCGCACCGCAGCCGATCCCGAGCAGGCCTTCGGACTCACCAGCGAGCGCGTGGTGCAGCTGTGCGATCGCCGTTTCGGCGTGGGCGCCGATGGGGTGATCCTGGCGCTGCCCTCCCAGGCCGGCGGTGAGCTGCGCATGCGCATCTTCAACGCCGACGGCAGCGAACCGGAAATGTGCGGCAACGGCATCCGCTGCCTGGCTCGCTTCCTGGCGGATGTGGACGGCGATGGGCCGGGCCGCTTCTGGCAGATCGACACCCTGGCGGGGCGGATCGTGCCGGAGTTGTTGCCGGATGGCACCGTGCGGGTGGACATGGGGGCGCCGTTCCTCGAGCCCCAGCAGGTGCCCACCACCCTGCCCGTGGGGGATGCGGGCCTGCCCCAGGGGGAGCTGGACTTGGACGGGGAGCGCTTTGCGGTGGCGGCGGCGGGCATGGGCAACCCCCATGTGGTGATACCCGTGCCGGCCGTGGAGGAGATCGATCTCGAACGCTTCGGCCCGCTGTTTGAGCACCATCCAGCCTTCCCGGCCCGCACCAACGTGCATTTCGTGCAGGTGCTCAGCCCCGATCACCTGCTGATGCGGGTCTGGGAGCGGGGGGCCGGCCCCACCCTCGCCTGCGGCACCGGCGCCTGCGCCACCCTGGTGGCCATGCACAGCCTGGGGCTGTGTGAGCGGCGTGCCCGGCTCGACCTGCCCGGCGGCCCGCTGCAGATCCACTGGGACGAATCCAGCGGCAGGGTGGTCATGGATGGGCCCGCGGAGCACGTGTTCGACGGCGTCATCCCTGACCCGGAGGCGGTGGCCCTCTCCCGTCGCCAGGCCGCCGCCGCCACACCCATCGGCGAACCCGCAGCCGTGCTGGCGCCCTCCGGGCCGGAACCTGGGCCTGAGATCGATTGCGCCACGGTGTGCACCCAAGGCTGCATCCGGCCAGAGAGCTGCCCCAGTGCCGAGGCCCGTGCCCGGGTGGAGGCCCTGCTGCGTGGCACGTCCCTCGACGACCTCGTCTCCATCGCCACGAATTCCTTGGAATCCCGCACCCGGGCCCGGTTCGACAAGGGTCCAGGCTTCAACCTCTAAGGGCATTCGCCCGGGCGACCGCCATGGGGCATGACCCCCTCCGCTACCTCGACTGCAGCGCCACCACCCCGATGGCCCCGGCGGTGCAGGCGGCCCTGCTGCGCTGCCAGGCGGAGGCCTGGGCCAACCCCTCCAGCCTGCACGGCTTCGGCCTGGCGGCTGCGGAGGAATTGGAGCGCCAGCGGCAACGCCTGGCCGCCATGCTCGGTTGTGATGCTGGCCGCGTGGTGTTCACCTCCGGCGGCACCGAGGCGATTCACCTGGCCCTGTTGGGCACCTGTTCGGGGGTGGCATCCGGTGCACGGCTGGTGACCACGGCGGTGGAGCACCCGGCCACCCTGGCGGCCGCGGAGCAGCGGCGGCGGGCGGGCTGGCAGGTGTTGCAGCTGCCGGTGGATCGCCGGGGCCTGGTGGACCCCGATCAGCTGAGGCCACTGCTGGCCCCGCCCACGGCCCTGGTGTCGGTGATCTGGGGGCAGAGCGAGGTGGGCTCCCTGCAACCGCTTCACGAGATCGGTGCCCTGTGCCGTCAGGCGGGCGTCCCGCTGCATGTGGATGCCGTGCAGGTGGTGGGGCACCGGCCGATTCAGTTCGACTGCTTGCCGGTGGACGCCCTCAGCCTCACCGCCCACAAGCTGCAGGGCCCGCGGGGCATCGGGGCCCTGCTGCTGCGTGATGGTGTCACCCTGGAGCCGCAGCTGGGCGGCGGCGGCCAGGAGGGGGGGCTCCGCGCGGGCACCGAACCGGTGGATCTGGTGGCGGGGCTGGTGGAGGCGGTGGCCCTCAGCCAGGGGCGCCTGTCGCAGCACGGGGGCCGCGATCCGATCGCCCCGTTGCGCGATCAGCTGTTGGAGCGGCTGCTGCTGCATCCGGGCCTCGAGCTCACCGGTGTGGATCCACGCTTGGACTCCGACGCTCGGCTGCCGCATCACATCAGCCTGTTGGCCCGCGATCCTGAGGGCAGGCCCCTGCCGGGCCGCCAGCTGGTGCATGCGCTGTGGCGGCAGGGATTCGCCGTGAGCAGCGGTTCCGCCTGCAGCAGCGGGCAGCAGCGGCCCAGCCCCACCCTGTTGGCCATGGGCTATGGCCCCGAGGAGGCCCAGGCGGGCCTGCGCATCAGCCTGGGCCCCTGGCACACCGACACCCTGCTGGAGCAGCTGCCACCGGCCATCGACCAGGTGTTGGCAGCCTTCGGCTTCTAGGGTCACGCCACTGGCTGCCACCGCAATGCTCCCCGCCGACCTGCGCACCGCTGAATCGGAGCTGTTGACGGCGCTGCGGGCCGCCCTGGCCGAGGGGGGGAGGCGCCGCTGGACGGTCGAACTGCGGTTTGAAGGGCTGCGCATCATGCCGGTGGCGATCCGCCTGGCGGACGCCTTGCGGCCGCAGCTGCCCGCGCTGCGCCTGCTGTTCCCCGACGCCGGCGCCACCGCCCTGGCCAAACGCGATGCCCCGGAGCTCAGTGCCGCCATTGCCAGCGTGGGCGATCTGGAACGGCTGCAGCAGGCCGATGGTGGCAGCGACGGCGTGTTGCTGATCGCCGCCCCAACCCCAGCCGATTACGACGCCGTGGAGCGCACCTGCGGCCAACACCGTGGGCCGGTGGTGCTGCTCAATGGCCGGCTGGAGGATGCTGCCGTGGGCATCGGCACCGTGGCCCGCGAGCGGCGCAAGGGGTTTCTGGGGGAATGGCAGTCGGCCTATGCCCTGATTCCCACGGCGGATGGTGCCCTCCGGCATGCCCATCCCGATGCCTGGGGCTTTTACCGCCGCGATCCTGATGGCTACCGCTTCCTGACCAGCTTCGAGACCAAACCCGACACCGAGCAACTGCTGCTGGCCCTCGAGCAGGCGGCCGCCGCCGCCCCCTGAACAGCGCAGCGCCTTGTTCCCCCTGCCCAGGCTCCGTACACTCCGGGCTCTGCACGCTTCCCATGGCTGACCGCACGCGCCGCCTTTCTGCCTTGGATCTGGGGGCCGGAGCTGCGGTGCTGCTGGCGGTGGCCGGGGTGATCTGGAGCCCCAAGCTCAGCGGCGCCGTGGCCCGTGCCACCGGCAAACTGCAACCGGTGACCGTGCTCGTTGACGTGCGCGGCGTGCCGGTGGCCAACCCGGCGGATGTGATCGATGCGGCCCGCCGCAGCGGTGCCGTGAGCCTCGTGATCCGCAACCAGCCCCACGGCCAGGTGGCTGTGAAGCAAGTGATTCCCCTGCAGCGCAAACTCTCCGCCGTGTTCGCCGACGGCCGGGTGGTGAGTGCCCCCGACCCCAACCAGCAGCAGTTCGCCACCATCGATGCCCGTTTTGTGCTCCAGGGAGAAGGCCGCAAGGGGGCTGAGGGGGTGGTGTTTGGCAACCAAAACCTCAAGATCGGCGCCCCGATCGAATTGGAAGGCACCAACTTCCGGGTGATCGGCTCCGTCACCGGCTTGCGGCTTGGGGCCAACTGAGGTGACTGCGCAGCGGTCCCTTGCCGTCCTGGCCCTGATCGGTGCGGCCCTGCAGCCCGCCGCCCTGGCCCAGATCCCCAGCATCGCCGCCAGTTCCCTGCCGGCGGCACCACCACCGGTGGGCTTGCCCTTGCTGCAGGCCCAGGTGAGCTGCCCGGCCCTGCAACAGCGCGTGCGTGCCGTCGTGGGGGGGGAGGCGTCGGTGTGGAGCGTGAGCATCGCCGATGGCCGCGGTCGCCTGTTGGCGGATCTGAACGGCACCCGGCCGCGGATTCCCGCCTCCAACCAGAAGCTGATCAGCACCGCCATCGCCCTGGACCGGCTGGGCCCCGATTACCGCCTGGCAACCCGCCTGTGGCGCCAGCCGGATGGCACGTTGCGCATCACCGGGGAGGGCGACCCCGACCTCGACCTGGCCCAGCTGCGGCGCTTCGCCAAGCTCGCCCTCGGTGCCGGCAACGGCCGCATCCAGCTGGTGGAGGAACCGCCCCAACGCTGGTGGCCCCAGGGGTGGGACTGGGGCGATCGCGTTGAGGCCTACGGGGCACCGATCACGCGCCTGGCGCTCACCAGCAATGCCCTCGACATGGCTGTGCCCAACCCACCGAGCCGTCTGCAGCGTTTGCTCTCCCAGGAACTCAAACGCCAGGGCGGTAGCGCCGCCATCACCCTGGTGTCACCGGCGGCCGCCGAGGCCAGTGGGGCTGAGCTGCTGCACGAGGAGCGTTCCGTGGGCATGCACGGGCTGCTCAGCCTGGCCAACACCGACAGCCACAACTTCACCGCCGAGGTGCTGTTGCGGCAGGGCGCCGGCAGTTGGGATCTGCCCGTGGCCCGCCAGCAGACGATGCAATGGCTCTCCGCCCAGGGCCTGCCCATGGCCGGTGTGAACGTGGTGGATGGCAGCGGTCTCGACCGCGGCAACCGCGTCACCAGCCGTCTGTTGGCGGCGTTGCTGCTGCGCATGGCGCAGCACCCCTACGCCCACCAGTACACCGCTTCGATGGCCATCGCCGGCCAGCGCGGCACCCTGCGCAACCTCTGGCGGGGCAGCGCCCTGGAGGGTCGGTTCCGGGGCAAGACCGGCACCATCAGCGGTGTGCGCTCGATCAGCGGCGTGCTGGACAGCCCGGATGGGCCCCGCTATGTGAGCCTCGTGTCGAACGGCGCGGGATCCCCCAACGGCACCATCGGCGCCATCCTTGAGGAGAGTCTGGTGGCCGGGCTCTGCCCGCTCTAGCTCAACCCTGGCCGGCCACCCGGCGCAGCCGTTCGGCGGCCCGGCGGGCCCGGTTGATCGACACCGCCTGCTCCTGGCCCCGGGGTTGCTGGCCGGCGGGGGCCGTGGGATCGGCCCCCTGCAGCCGCACCAGCTCGCGGCGGCCGGCCGCCACCACCTGGCCCATGTCCCGCAGGCGCCCCTCGAGTTCACCCAGCACCTGTTCGGCGTAGCGGTTGGCCCCCTCCTGCACGGTGGCGGCCTCCTGGCGGGTGCGGGCAATCAGCGCTTCGCACTGCTGTTGGGTCTGCTGGCGGAACTGCAGGGCATCGGCCTGCACCCGCTCCGCCTCCGCCTGGCTGCCCTGCTGCAGCCGCATCGCCTCCTGCCGGATTTTCTCCAGCTCCAGCAGGCTCTGCTGGCGGGCCTGCTCGTGCTGCTCCGTGAGCTGGCGCTTGAGCTCGATCGCCTCCTGGTCGAGCTGTTGGCGCCGCTGCAGGGCCTCCTGTTCCAGGTGTTGGCGGTGTTGGCTGAACTGCTGCTCCAGCTGGGCCAGGCGACCCTGATGCTCCTGCTCCGCCTTCGCCATCTGCTGGCGTGCCTGGCCGATCATCTGCTCGCACTGCTGGCGGGCCTGTTCCCTCAGCTCCGCGACCTGGCGCTCGGCCTCCTGGCGCACGGCCTGGGCGTTGATCAGCTGTTCGCGCTGCTGCTTGGCCTGCTGCAGGATCTCCTCGGCCTGCTGGCGGGCGGTGCCGATGAACTCCTCCTTCTGCCGCACCAGGGCATCGGCCTGGCTGAGCTGGGCCGGCAGGGCTTCACGCACCGCATCCATTAGCTCGATGGCGTCCTGCTCGTTCACCAGGCGCCCGCCGCTGAAGGGAACGCGGGTGCCATCCAGCACGATCTCCTCGAGTTGATCGAGTTGATCGAGCACGGAGCTCACCTGGGTGCCGAGCGGAGCCTCAGACATCACAGCGTTGCGGGGGATGCCTGATTAAAGAGCCTGGCCAGATCCTCCGCCACTCCCGGCGGCACCATGTGATCAACCGCACCGCCGAAGCGGGCCACCTCCTTCACCACGGAGCTGCTGAGGAAGCTGTGGGCGGTGGCCGTGGCCAGAAACAACGTTTCCAGCCGTGGCGCCAGACTCTTGTTGGTGTGGGCGATCTGCAGCTCGTATTCGAAGTCGCTCAGGGCCCGCAGGCCGCGCAGGATCACGCCGGCGCCGCACTGCTGGGCGAAGGCCACGGTGAGGCCATCGAAGGCGGCCACCTCCACCGTGGGCAGATGGCGCGTGGCCTGGCGGATCTGCTCCAGCCGCGCCTCAACGCTGAAGCAGGGGTTCTTGCTGGGGTTGCGCAGCACCGCCACCACCAGGCCATCGAACAGCTGGGCGCCGCGCTCGATCAGGTCGAGGTGGCCCAGGGTGAGCGGATCGAAACTGCCGGGGTAGAGGGCGCGCATGGGCCGATCCTATGGAGAGGATCCGTCCCTGGCTGGCGGTTTCTAGAGTCCAGCCAGCAGTTCCACACCAATGGCCACCAGCCCCAGTCTCAACGCCGAGGCCAAAAAGGTTCTCCTGCGCAAGATCCCCCATGGGGTGTTCATTTGCGGTGTGGCGGAGGGCGATGAGGTGAACGGGTTCACCGCCAGCTGGGTGACCCAGGGCTCGTTTGAGCCCCCCCTGGTGGTGATGGCGGTGCGGGCCGACAGCACCAGCAACGGCATGATCCAGCGCAGCGGACGCTTCTCCCTCAACGTGCTGTCGGCCGATCAGAAGGACTTGGCGGCCGTGTTCTTCAAACCCCAGAAGGGGGTCGGCGGCCGCTTTGATGCGGCCCCCTTCCAGCTGGGGGAGCTGGGGTTGCCGATCCTGCAGGACGCGCTCGGTGCCGTGGAGTGTGAACTGGTGGGGCAGGTGGCCCACGGCGATCACACCGTGTTCGTGGGGGAGGTGAAAACCGCCACCCTGCACCGCGATGGGGCCGCCCTCGAACTGAGCAGCACGGGCTGGCAGTACGGCGGTTGACCCCCCTTCTGCAGGATCCGGCGCGGCTGAAGGCCCGGCTCAAGGAGCTGCCGGCGGAGCCGGGTTGCTACCTGCTGCGGGATGGTGAGGACCGCATCCTTTACATCGGCAAGGCCAAGGTGCTGCGCAACCGGGTGCGCAGCTACTTCCAAAGCGGCAGCGGCCACGGCCACAGCCCCCGCATCGCCCTGATGGTGCGGCAGGTGTGCGAGATCGAATTCATCGTCACCGACAGCGAAGCCGAAGCCCTGGCCCTCGAGGCCAACCTGATCAAGAACCACCAGCCGCACTTCAATGTGCTGCTCAAGGACGACAAGAAATACCCCTATCTGTGCATCACCTGGAGTGAGGCCTACCCGCGCATCTTCATCACCCGCCGGCGCCGCTTCCGCTCACCGCTCGACCGCTTCTACGGCCCATACGTGGATGTGGGGCTGCTGCGCCGCACCCTGGCCCTGGTGAAACGGGTGTTCCCCCTGCGGCAACGCCCCCAACCGCTCTACCGCGATCGCACCTGCCTGAACTTCGACATCGGCCGCTGCCCGGGGGTTTGCCAGCAGAAGATCAGTTCGGAGGATTACCACCGCACCCTGCGCCAGGTGGCGATGGTGTTCCAGGGGCGTAATGACGAATTGCTGGATCTGTTGGACCAGCAGATGCAGCGCTATGCCGAGCGGCTTGATTTTGAAAGTGCCGCCCGGGTGCGTGATCAGCTGCAGGGCATCGGCACGCTCACGGCCGACCAGAAGATGAGCGTTGGCGACAGCACCATCAGCCGTGATGTGATCGCCCTGGCCTGCGACCAGCGGGTGGCGGCGGTGCAGGTGTTTCAGATGCGAGCCGGCAAGTTGGTGGGCCGATTGGGGTTCACCGCCGAGGCCCTGCCGGACCCTGGGCGGATCCTGCAGACGGTGATTGAGGAGCACTACGGCCAGGTGGATGGGGTGGAGATCCCGCCGGAACTGCTGTTGCAACATGCCCTCCCCCAGCAGGCGCTGCTGCAGGAGTGGTTGAGCGAGCTGCGCGGGCGGCGGGTGCGCCTCTCGGTGCCGCAACGGCAGCAGAAGGCCGACCTGATCGAGCTGGTTGAGCGCAACGCCCAGTACGAATTGCAGCGGGCCCAACGGGCCAGTGAGCAGAACCTGCTGGCCACCGAAGACCTCGCCCAGCTCTTGGATCTGCCCACACCGCCGCGGCGGATCGAGGGTTACGACATCAGCCACATCCAGGGCAGCGACGCGGTGGGCTCCCAGGTGGTGTTCATCGACGGACTGCCCGCCAAGCAGCACTACCGCAAGTACAAGATTCGCAGCGCCTCGGTGCGGGCCGGCCACTCCGACGACTTCATGAGCATGGCGGAGGTGATTCGGCGTCGCTTCCGCCGTTGGTCGCAGGCCAAAGCGGAGGGGGCCGACCTGCAGGCCCTGCGCCGCTCGACCGCCAGCACGCTGCACACCGGTGGCCTCAACGACTGGCCCGACGTGGTGATGATCGACGGCGGCAAGGGGCAGCTCTCGGCGGTGATGGAGGCCCTGCGCGAATTGGACCTGGACCAGGAGCTGGTGGTCTGCTCCTTGGCCAAGCAGCGGGAGGAGGTGTTCCTGCCCGGCGCCTCCACGCCGCTGGAGAGCGATGCCGACCAGCTGGGGTTGCAGTTGCTGCGGCGCCTCCGGGATGAGGCCCACCGTTTTGCCGTGAGCTTCCACCGCCAGCAGCGGGGCGAGCGGATGACCCGTTCACGGCTCTCCGACATCCCGGGGCTGGGGCCGAAGCGCATCCGCGACCTGCTGGCCCATTTCCGTTCGGTGGATGCGATCCAGCTGGCCAGCCTGGAGGCCCTGCAGGCGGCACCGGGTCTTGGGCCCGGCCTGGCCCGCCAGGTGTGGAGCCATTTCCATCCCCAGGTCGACGATTCACCACCCGAGCAACCCTTGCCCGAAGATGGGCCACTGCCATTGGGCGATCCAGCCCCCCTGGAGGTCGCCCTGTGAGCCCGCATCCCATCCGTGCCCTGATGGGGTTGGTGCTGGCCATCGCCCTGCTGATTCAGGCCGCCCCGGCCCTGGCGGGTCCGGGTTTGTGCATTGGACCCGTCTGCGGCGACGGCATCACCCGCAGTGCCAAGCACCACTGGCAACTGCGGTTGCGGCTCAGCGACCAACGCGGCCACTTGGAGCGCATCACGGTGGACTGCCGCCACGGGGTGCTGAGCCCGGAGCGGGGGCCCGTGGAGCGGGGCCATGCCCTGGCCGTGGCCCTCAAGGCCTGCCGGCTGGCGGGTGAACAACCGGTCGACACCAGCGCATGAGCCTCGGCATCTGGGTGCTGGGGGATCAGCTGTCGCTGGCCCAGGCGGCCCTGGCCAGCACGGCCCCCTGCGAGGCGCGGGTGCTGCTGGTGGAAAGCAGTTCCGTGCTGGGCCTTCGGGCCTACCACCGCCAGAAGCTGGTGCTGGTGTGGAGCGCCATGCGCCATTTCGCCGAGGACCTGCGCCAGGCCGGTTGGACGGTGGACTACCGCATCGGCGAACGGTTCGGTGACACCGTGCGCGCCTGGATCGAGGAGCACGGGATCCGGGAGTTGCGCTTGATGGAGCCCGCTGATCGGGGCTTCCGCGGCGCCATCGACGCCCTGGACCTGCCCGTGACCCTGCAGTGGCTGCCGAGCACAGCCTTCCTCTGGAGCCGTGAGGCCTTTGCGGAGTGGGCCGGTGGCTACCGGCAATTGCGGATGGAGCTCTTCTACAGGGAAGGTCGGCGCCGCTTTGGCGTGCTCATGCAGGGGGAGGGGTCCGGGGCTGAACCCCTCGGTGGCCAATGGAATTTCGACCACGACAACCGCAAGCCCCCCGCCAAGGGGCTGCAGGGGCCTGAGCCCCTGTGGTTTGAGCCCGATGCCATCACCCAGGCGGTGATCGCGCGGGTGGAGCAGTTGGATCAAGACCGCCAGAGCCAGGGCCATCACCCCCTGCCGGGACAGCTGCTGCGGTTTCGCTGGGCGGTGAGCCGCCAGCAGGCCCTGCAGGTGCTCGACCACTTCATCGACACCCGCCTGGAGGGGTTTGGCCCCTACCAGGACGCGATGGTGAGCGGCCAACCCACCCTGTGGCATGCCCTGCTGTCGCCATACCTCAACCTGGGCCTGCTCCACCCCCTTGAGGTGATTCGCGCGCTGGAGCAGCGCGGCTTGGAGCGGGCGGTGCCGTTGGCGGGGCTGGAGGGGGTGATCCGCCAAATTCTGGGCTGGCGCGAGTACACCCACGGCCTCTACCACTGGTTTGGTGCCGATTACGCCAGCTCCAACCACCTGGGGGCCGAGGCGCCCCTGCCGCCTTGGCTGGAGGGGGAGGGTGCCAGTGGCATGGCCTGCATGGACACGGTGCTGGCGGAGCTGGAGGAGAGCGGCTATGCCCACCACATCCAACGGCTGATGGTGCTGGCCAATTACGGCCTGTTGGCGGGGTTGAACCCCCAGGCCTTCACGGCCTGGTTCCACCGCCAGTTCATTGACGGCCACGACTGGGTGATGCAGACCAACGTGTTGGGCATGGGCCTGTTCGCCGACGGGGGTCGCCTGGCCAGCAAGCCCTACGCCGCCAGCGGCAACTACATCCGCCGCATGAGCACCTACTGCAAGGGCTGCGCCTACGACGTCAGCCAGCGCCATGGCCCCAGCGCCTGCCCCTTCAACAGCCTCTACTGGGATTTCCTGGCCCGCCATCAGGACCGGTTGCGCTCCAACCCCCGCATGGCCCTGGTGTTCAAGCAATTGGACAAGTTGCCGGCCGAAGACTTGGCGGCCATCCGCGGGGCCGCCGCCGCCCACCGCGACCAATGGGCCTGAGCGCCGGCGGGGCCGGATGGCCCGCCTTAGCTTGAGGGCGACTTGCACTGTCCCGGCCGATGGTCCTGGCGGCCCTCCCCCCTGAGGCCTACCTCTGGTTCAAGACCCTCCACATCGTGGGTGTGGTGGTCTGGTTTGCCGGGCTGTTCTATCTGGTGCGGCTGTTCATCTACCACCGCGAGGCTGAGGATCTCGAGCCCGCCCTGAGCTCCGCCTTTCAGGACCAGTACGCCCTGATGGAGCGGCGCCTGGCCAACATCATCACCACCCCCGGGATGGTGGTGGCGGTGGCGATGGCGGTGGGGCTGCTGGTGAGCAACCCCGCCTGGCTTCACCAGGGGTGGATGCACGCCAAACTCGCCTTTGTGGCCGCATTGCTGGCCTACCACGCCTTCTGTTACCGGCTGATGGGTCAACTCCAGGCCGGCACCTGCCAGTGGAGCCCCAAACAGCTGCGGGCCCTCAACGAACTGCCCACCCTGCTGTTGGTGGTGGTGGTGATGCTGGTGGTGTTCAAAAACCAATTCCCCACCGGTGCGGCCACCTGGTTCATCGTGGCGCTGGTGGTGTTCATGGCCGCTTCGATTCAGTTTTATGCGCGATGGCGACGGTTGCGGGCCGAACGGCTAGCCACGGCCCCATGACCCATCCGCTGCGACCGGTGCTGGAGCAGGTGCACCCCGGCAGTTGCCCAACGGAGCTGAACTTCCACTGCCACACCACCTGCAGCGATGGCAGCCTGCAGCCGGAGCACCTGGGGCGTCAGGCCCTCGCCATCGGGCTCCGCCATCTGGCGGTGACCGACCACCACAGCGTGGAGGCCCATGGCCCGCTGCAGCGCTGGTTGGTGCAGCAGCAAGACGCTGGGGAGCGGGTGCCGACCCTCTGGAGTGGCATGGAGATCAGCTGCCTGTTGGAGGGCTGTCTGGTGCATGTGCTGGCCCTGGGCTTTGAGCTGAGCAGCCCCGACCTTGCCCCCTACCGGCAGGGCCAAGCGGCCGTCGGCGAAGCCCTGCAGGCCGCCGAGGTGCGCCGCCGCATCCATGGTGCCGGCGGCCTGGCCCTGTTGGCCCACCCCGGGCGTTACCGGCTGCCGTTCGCCCGTCTGATTGAGGCGGCCGTCGCCTTGGGCTTTGACGGCGCCGAGGCGTACTACGACTACGCCATGCAACCGCGCTGGTGCCCCACCCCCGTGGTGTGCGACGCGATCGCCGCCCAGTTGCAGCGCCATGGCCTTCTGCGAAGTTGCGGCACCGACACCCATGGTCTGGAGCTTTACGGCCGCTAGGGTTTCCGGAGCCATTGCTCCCCGTCGATGGGCCTGTTTGATCGTTTGCTTGGTGGTAACAAGTCGGTGACCTCCACCACCCCGGCCAAGCCCGCCAAGCAGGAGGAAGCCTTCTTCCTGGATGCGGATACCTCCAGCAGCATGGGGGATGTGAATTTCATGCGGCGTTCGAACACCATCCGCCGCACCTTCCCCGGCACCGCCGACAACCCCGGCGGCAAGGAGCGCATCGAAGAAGTGGCGTCGATGGAAGCCCGCCTGGAGAAGGTCAGCCCTGGCCTCGGCGGCACCGTGGAGGTTGAGCAGGAGATCAACCTCACCGGCGGTGTGCCCAAGCCGGTGAAGAAGACCTTCGCTGAGCAGATGAGCAAAGCCGAGCTCGATCAGCGCATGAAGGGTTCGGCCGTGGCCGTGAACACCCCCGGCGTGGCGGCCCCCAAAAAGGCCTCTGATCGCAGCGACGGCCAGCCCCAGATCAGCAGCCCCACCACCGCCAAGCCCGGCGACATCAACGCCTTCAAGGGCTGGGCCAAGGACCTCAACGGCTGACGCCGCCGCCTGCGCTAGCGCTCCACCAGCGCTTCCGACTCCAACACCAGCCCCCGCAGGCGCTGCAGCTGCTCGCCGGCGGCCCCCTGCCACAGGCCCCGGTTGTGGGCCTCCAGCAGCCGCTCGGCCATGTCCCGCAGGGCCCAGGGGTTGCTCTGGCGCAGGAAGGCCAGCACGTCAGGGTCACCGAGCCAGCGGTCGCACACGGCCCCGTAGCCCCAATCGGGCACGCGGTCGGTGCTGGCGTCGTAGGCGAACAGGTAGTCGAGGCTGGCGGCCATTTCGAATCCGCCCTTGTAGCCGTGCTGCTGCATCCCTTCGATCCAGCGGGGATTGAGCAGGCGCGAGCGCAGCACCTTGTCGAATTCACGCTCCAGGCGGTGGACCCGCGGGCGTTGCTGGCGGGAGTGGTCGCCGAACCACAGCTGCGGCGCCTCCCCCCGCAGGCGCTCCACCGCGGCGCTCAGGCCCCCTTGGAACTGGTAGTAATCGTCGGAATCGAACAGGTCGTGTTCGCGGTTGTCCTGGTTGTGCAACACCACCTGAACCGCCCCCAGCCGCCGTTCCAAACCGCTGCGGTCGGCCTGGATGCTCAGGCTGCCGCCATGGCCATCGGTGCCCCCCAGCCCCTCGTAGCGCCAACTGCTCCAGTTGAGGAAGGCTTCCGCCAGGTCGTCGCGGCTCTCCCACTCGCCGCTGTCGATCAACCCCTGCAGCCCTGCCCCGTAGGCCCCCGGCGCTGACCCGTACACCCGCCAGGCGTCACCGTCGCGGCGGCAGGCCGCCGCCAGGGGGTTGTCCGCCTCCGATTCATCGCAGGCGGCCACCAGGGCCGTGGCCCGGTTGAACCAGGCCACCAGCTGCGGAAAGGCATCGCGGAACAGCCCTGAGATCCGCAAGGTCAC
>RHBP01000011.1 GCA_010030955.1 Synechococcaceae bacterium WBB_10_009
TGAGATCGCCCGAGATGCGGGCTGCGTGATCGAGCTCGAGGAGCCCGCCATCCCCCATCACCCCGCGGTGGCGGGCGCCTGTGCCCTGCTGGGGCTCGAGGCCCTCACCATGGCCAATGAGGGGCGGATGCTGGTGATCTGCCCAGCCAACCAAGCCGAGCAGGCCCTGGCGTTGCTGCGGGCCGACAACCCGCTGGCCAGCCGCATTGGCACCGTGCAACGCCGCATCGATGCCAACGCCCCCTTGGAGGGGCTGCACCCGGTGAAGCTGCGCAATGCGCTCGGGGTTGTGCGTCCCCTAGATGTGGGCCAGGGGGAACAGCTGCCGCGGATTTGCTGAGCGCAGCGCCGGGGAAGCTCCATAGCGTCGGGCTGGAACCCTTCGCGGCGGGCCTGGCCATGCAACAGCAACACCAACGCACCCTGCAGGCGCTGTTTGCCCATCCGATCACCCACAACCTGCGCCGGGCGGCCGTGGAGGCCTTGCTCGTTCACCTGGGTGCCTCGGTGGAGCGGTTGTCGGACCATCGGCTCCGCATCCAGCTGCCCGATGGCGAGCTGCTGCTGTTGCATGCCCCCTCAGGGCCGCAAGATCCCAACCTCGATGAGGAGGCCATCCTGCGGCTGCGGCGCTGGCTGGAGGACGGCGGCATCACCCCGGAGCACCCCGACGCACCCCAGGCTGCGCTGCGGGGGGAGCAGGCCCGCCGGCTGGTGATCCAACTGGATCACACCGCCGCCCATCTGTGGTGGTTGGAGGGGAGCACGGTGGAGCACGCCGAGCTCAAACCCCATGGCCTCTGGAGCACGGGCCAACGGCTCAGCCACCGCCACGACCGCGACATTGCGGGCCAGCGGGCACCTCTGGATCACACCTTCCTGGCGCGGATCAGCGAAGCGGTGGGCCAGGCCGACCGCGTGTTGCTGCTGGGCCATGGCCACGGCCAGAGCGATCTGCGCCAGCAGCTGCGGGAGCACCTGCAGCGCCACCATCCGCAGTGGCTGGAGCGGCTGGAGACCGCCACCATCGACGACCGCGCCTGCAGCGAAGGGGAGTTGCTGGCGGTGGCCCGTGCCCATTTCGGCAATGCACCCCATCGCCATGCGCTCAATCCTTAGCCAGCTCATTCCGTAGCCAAGAGCGCCAGCACCAGCAAACCGGCGGCAAACCAACCCAGGCCGATCAGGGCTTCCCTCAGGCTCAGCCGCGTTTTGATCTCGGGCACCAGATCGGAGGCGGCCACATAAAGAAAGTTGCCCGCAGCAAACAACACCAGCGGCGCCAGGTGGGTGGTGTCCCGCAGCCCCCAGGCCAGCAGGGCGCCGGCGGGGAAGGTGAGGGCTGAGAGGGTGTTCCACACCAGGGCCCGCCGGGGCGACCAGCCGCTCTGCACCAGCACGCCGAAGTCGCCCAGCTCCTGGGGAATTTCATGGGCCGCCGCCGCCAGCCAGGCGGCCACACCGGCGGCGGGATGCATCAGGTAGGCACTGGCCACACCCATCCCGCAGGTGAGGTTGTGAAGGCCATCCCCCAACAGGATCAACGCCGCCAGCGGTTGCGTGGATGGGCGCTGGCGGCCGCCATGGCGATGGGAGTGGTGCCATTGCAGCAGTTGCTCCAGGGCCAGGAAGACGCTGAACCCCGCCGCCACCCATCCACCGGCCCGGCGCGGGGGCAACGCCGAAAAGCCCTCCGGGATCATGTGAAACAGCGCTCCCCCCAACAGCGATCCGGCCGCCAGGGCCACCAAGGGCAGCAGCAACCGCTGCAACCACCCCCTTGGCAGCAACAGCGTGAGCCCCCCCACCAGGGCCAACAGCGCCATCAGGGCGCTGCCCACCAGCAGGCTGGTGAGCCCACTCACGCCTGCCACCAGCGCCAGGTTTCCAGGTTGAGCAGCCCGCCCACCAGGGTGAGCACCAGCATCAGCAACACCTGATCGCCGCGGGAATCAGGAATGCGGATGTCGGCGATCAAGTGCACCACGTTGGTGGCGCTGTAGAGCACGCTCAGGGCGAACTGAGCCGCCCGCCATCCCACGGCGGCACTCCAACCCGCCGGTGCCGTTGCGGCATGCACGGCGAGCAGCAGCGCCCACACCGGCAGCAACACGTACACCAGCATCGCCAGGAACAGCCGTGGCAACTGGCGGGCAGGCACCTGGCTCTGGATCTCCACCGACGCGCCATGGAACAGGGGCATCAGCCCCAGCTCCACGTGAAACAGCATCAGCAGCAGCCAAGCCCCCCAAAGCGCGGCCACACGAAGGGCAGGGGCGATCGTGTCCATTGCCAGCGTCACGGTTTCCCCCAGTCTTTTGCGTTTGCACCAGGCACCCCCGCTGCAACTGCGGCAGATCCACCGCAATCCGGCATGGGGGTGGTGGCAGAGCAATGCGCGGCTGGGGGTGCCACCTAGGCCGGAGGTAACCCTTCGCGCACAACGGCCATGACCCACCCCAATGCCCGCCAAACCTGGCTGCTGCCGCTGGTGCTCGCGGCCACCATGGCCGCGGCGGCCCCAGCCCAGGCGGAGCCCCTCTCCTTTCAGGAGCAGCGGGCGTTGATGCGCCAGATGACGCAACGGCTCCAGGAGCGGCTGGAGCAACGGCTCCGCTGCATCGACAAGGCCACCAAGCTCAGCGAGTTGCAGGCCTGCCAGCGCAGCACCGGCATGGTTGATCACGGCTGGGGTTGCCCCATGGGCCCCATGTGGTGATGCCATTGGCTCAAGCGGACGCCAGCAGGGCGAGCCATTGGGCCACACCGGCGGGGCCACTGAGGCGGTAGGTGGCGGCGCTCTGCTGGTCACCGGGACCCACCCGCACCCCCACCACGCCGGGCCAGAGGCGGAACACGTCTTCGTCGGTGTCGTCGTCGCCGAAATACAGCCGCAGGGGCTCCTCCCCGGAGCCCGCCCGCCACAGGCCCCGCCGTTGGGCCGCCCCCTCCAGCCACTGCACGGCGGTGGCCTTGGTGTGCAAGATCGCTGGTCTGATCTCCAGCACCAGGCGGCCGCGGCGCAGCAGAAACTGCCCTTCGGCGTGGATCTGCTCCAGCAGGGGCATCAACTGGCGGGCGAGCGGTTGCCGCTGGGCCGCCGCCAGGCGTCGGGTGTGCAGGCTGAGGCTGAGCCCCTTGTGCTCCAGCCAAGCGCCGGGCCATGGCTGCAGCGCCTGCTGCAACCGCTCCGCCACCGCATGAAGGGCCGGCACCAGGGCTTGGGCGCGCGGCTCGCACCACACGGTGCCGTTGTGGGCGATCTCCAGGCCATGGTTACCCGCCAGGCTCAGGCCCCGCAGATCAGGGCCAAGCCGTTGGCGCAGATCCACCAGGCTGCGGCCGCTGATCACCGCCAGATCAAGCGCCGGATCCTGCTTCCAGCCACTGAGCTGCTGCAGGGTGGCCCGCAGCGGTGGGCTGAGCTGGCAGCGGCTGGGGTCTTGGCGGATGGGCGCCAGGGTGCCGTCGAAATCGAGGTAGAGCAGCACCGCCTTGGCGCGCCGGATGGCACCGATTAGCGGCCGCTGCGGCAGCGGTGTGGGCAGGGCCTCCGCCACTCACGCCGCCTCCAGCAGAAACCAGAGCGATTCGTAGGGGGCCAGGTTGAGGAAGTAGGGCTCCGCGGTGATCACGGGGAAGCCGTGGTTGCCGCTCACATGCACCGGCCGCATGCCGCCGTGGGCCGCCAGCTCCACATGCACCGGTTGCACCGCGGCGGAGAGGTTGTGCACCAGCAACGCCGTGGTGCTGCGGTGGCGGCGCTCAAACGCCACCACGCTGCGGCAGCTCACCTTCAGGAAGCGGATGTCGCCTCGGCTGAACACCGGATGGCTACGGCGCAGCCGCAACTGGTGGCGCATCCAATGCAGCAGCGAGGCCGGCGAGCGCAATTGCGCCTCCACGTTCACCGCCTGGTAGTGGTCGAGGGGATCCGCCAGCACCGGCTGATAGAGCCGTGAGGGGTCGGCACTGGAGAAGCCGGCGTTGCGATCATCCGACCACTGCATCGGCGTGCGCACGCCATTGCGGTCGCCGAGGTAGATGTTGTCGCCCATGCCGATCTCATCGCCGTAGTAGATCACCGGCGCTCCGGGCAGGCTGAGCAACAGGCTGTAGAGCAGTTCGATGCGGCGACGATCGTGGTCCACCAGCGGCGCTAGCCGCCGGCGAATGCCGAGGTTGATCTTCATGCGCGGGTCACGCGCATATTCGCTGTAGAGGTAATCGCGATCGGAATCGGTCACCATCTCCAGGGTGAGCTCGTCGTGGTTGCGCAGAAAGGTGGCCCACTGGCAGTCCGCCGGAATGGCGGGCAGGCTTTCGATGCAATCAATCAACGGCCGGTTGTCCTCACGCCGTAGGGCTAGAAACAGCCGCGGCATCAACGGGAAGTTGAAGGCCATGTGGAATTCATCGCCGTCGCCGAAATAGGGCACCAGGTCGTCGGGCCATTGGTTGGCCTCCGCCAGCAGGATCCGGCCCGGATACTCCTGATCAATCAGCTGGCGCATGCGCCGGCAGAAGGCATGGGTTTCCGGCAGGTTTTCGCAGTTGGTGCCCTCCCGCTCAAACAGATAGGGCACCGCATCCACACGGAATCCATCGATGCCCAGATCCAACCAAAAGCGCATCACATCGAGGATCGCCTCCTGCACCGGTGGATGGTCGTAGTTGAGATCGGGTTGGTGGCTGAAGAAGCGGTGCCAGTAGTAGCGCTTGGCCTGGTGATCCCAGGCCCAGTTGGAGTGCTCCGTGTCGCTAAAGATCACCCGCGCCTGGGGGTAGCGATCGTCGCGGTCACTCCACACGTAGTAGTGGAAGAAGGGGGAGTCGGGTCCCTGCCGCGCCTGCTGAAACCAATGGTGTTGATCGGAGGTGTGGCTGATCACCAGATCGGTGATCACCCGCAGATCGCGTTGATGGGCGGCTTCGGTGAGCTGCTGGAAATCCTCGAGGCTGCCGATCGAGGGATCGATGCTCAGGAAATCCGAAACGTCGTAGCCGCCATCCCGCAGCGGTGAGCAAAAGATCGGCATCAGCCACAGGCAGCTCACCCCAAGGCTCTGGATGTAATCGAGCTTTTCGATCAGCCCCCGCAAATCGCCATTGCCATCACGGCTGCTGTCCCGGTAGCCGCGCACAAACACTTGGTAAAACACCGCATCGAGATGCCAGTGGTTGCCGCCGTTGTGGAAGGTGGGATCGGTCATGGCTGCAGGTGCAGGATGTCCGTGAGGATCCGGCCGCCCCAGCGGTACACGTTGTGCTCCTCCACCTGGCGGCGCAGCGAGCCCATGCGCCGGCGGCGCTCGCTTTCGGGCATCGCCAAGGCCTGCGCCATGGCATCCGCTAACTCCTCCACGTTGTAGGGGTGCACCTGCAGGGCATCGGCGAGCTCCAGGGCACTGCCGGCGAAGCGGCTGAGGATCAGCACGCCATCACCGTCGCAGCGGGCGGCCACAAACTCCTTGGCCACCAGGTTCATGCCGTCGTGCAGGGAGCTCACCACGCAGAAGGCACCGAGGCGTTGCAGGGCAATCAGCTCAATCAGATCGATTTCCTCGATGCGCAGCTCCAGGGGCTGCCAATCACCCGTGCCCCAGCGGCCATTGATGCGCTCCACGAGGGCCTCCAGCTCCTGATGGAGGGCGTGGTATTCGGCGATCTGGCTGCGGGAGTTGGCGAGTACCTGCACAAAGCGAAAGCGCCCCTGCAGCTGCGGCTGCCGTTGCAGCAGCCGCTCCACCGCGCGCAGCCGCTGGGGCAAGCCCTTTGTGTAGTCGAGCCGCTCCATTCCCACCCCGAGGAGATGGGGATCCATGGCGCCCAGCCGCTGCCGCCAGCGCCGCATCGCCTCGGCCACCGCGTCACTGGCGGCCAGCCCACTCCACTGTTGGAAGTCGATGCTGATGGGATAGGAGGCCACCTGGGTGCAGTGGCCATCGACCCGCAGCGCCTGGCCATCGGCGGTGGGCTGGGCCTGCAGCAGCGCCGTGGCCGCATCCACGAAATTGCTCGCATGGGCAGGGATCTGAAACCCGATCAAGTCGTTGCCCAGCAGGCCCTCCACCAGTTGATCGGCGTAGGGGAAGGTGCGCAGCAGCTCCAGGTTGGGCCAGGGCACATGCCAAAACTGCGCCACCGTGAGGCTGGAATTGGCCTGGCGCAGCAGTGCGGGCACGAGGGCGAGATGGAAATCCTGCAGAAACACAACCGCCGGCTGGCCATTGGCCTCCTGCAGCACCGCTTCGGCGAAGCGTTGGTTCACCGCGCGGTAGGTCTGCCAGTGGGAGGCCTCAAATAGCGGTGGCACGAACGCCACATGGCAGAGGGGCCACAGACCCCGATTGGCGAGGTTGGTGTAGTAACCGTCCTGTTCCGCATCGCTCAGCCACAGGCGCCGCAGGCGGTAGCTCGGATCCCCGGGGGGTACGGCGACGCTGTCGTTGGCATCCACCGATCGGCGGTCGGCATCGCCACTGCCGTGGGCGATCCAGGTGCCGCCGCTGGCTTCCGCAAAGGGCTCCAGGGCGGTGACCAACCCACTGGCGGGCCGCTCCGCCGTGATGCCGCCGTTGTGGCGGCGATGCACCCAGGGTTCGCGGTTGGAGACCACAATCAATGGCCGGCCATCCAACTCCTCGCGGATCAGGGCCTGCAGTCGACTGCGGGTCCAAGAGGGACGCATCGAAAGCAATCGCAGGCAGATTCAGCCTGGGACCGTCAAGAGTGGGCGGTGATGAATCCAGCAGGTCCGGAGCACGGGCGGGGCAACTGCGCAGGGAGAGTGCAGAACAAACAGCAGCTGACGCCGCTGCTCTCAACTCAGCGGTGGGTTGGCAAAAGCGGCAGCCACTGCCATCGCAAACACCGGTACAGCGTGGCCAGACGAATTAATTCTGAGCCGCTCACCCCCAGTTTTGCTGCAACGTGCTTTCGGTAGGTGTCCACAGTGGCATCGCTGAGCATGAGCTTGGATGCAATTTGCTTGTTGTGATATCCACCACCCAACTCCAGCAGCAACGTACGCTCCCGGGGCGACAACAAGCCAATAGCGTTGAGGCGATCGACGCATGGCTTCGATGCGCTGTCGCAACGATCGAGCTGAAGAAGCTGCCAGGACTGCAATGCCACAAGCAAATCCTCCCAGCCCTGTTTCTTGCTGATGGCGCCCACCGTGAAGGGGCGAAGATCTGGAGGCACCTCGAAAGGAGCGCATGAATCGGTCATGAACAACACCCGGCCCAACGGGTTGAGCCGAATCAACTGGCTCACGGCGAGGCGATGGGCATCGGCGCCCAGGCGAGCATCGAGCACCAAGAGCTCTGGCAGCGCGCTACGCATCAACACCGTGGCCTCATCCACGGAGACGCAAACACCCGCCACATCCAGGCCCGCGACCTCCGTGAGCACCCCCGCGATCGACTGAGCCACCATGAGGTGCTCGTCCAGGACGATCACAGCCACAGGAGAACCCTAGATCTACATCCGTTGTAGACATCAACCAACCCGGCCGGCACTACCCCCCCCCTCAAAAGACCCCGAAATCGGGATCTAGGCACACACGGGGCGGCGGGCGAATAATGAAGGAATCCTTGAGAAAGGGTAGCCATGAGCCTTGATCTCGCCGCCGGTCGCACGCAACTTGCCTTTCGCAGTAGCCAACGTTTAACAATCACCCTGGCTCAATCCACCCTGGAGGCCCTTGTCGAACGCAGCTCCTCCGAGGGGCGCTCCGTGAGCAATCTGGCGGCCTACCTGCTGGAGTGGTCACTGGAGACGGCGCGGAAATGACAGACGCAGCTTGGGGTTTGCGCCGGATCAACACAACGATCACAGCGCGTTTGGCTCCGACCCGGGTTGAGGGTCCTGCTGGGAACTGCGCAACCGCCAGCCCTGTTCGCCATCGGATTCAAGCAACAACTCACGTTCGCCGTTCTGGATGGCTGTGCCTTCGGATAGCCCTTTGAGGTAGCCGGCCATGAACCACAGGGTCATGGCTGCCTGCTCGCCATTGAACAGCTCATCCAGCTTGTCGCTGGACACCCCGATCTCCCAATCCCCGATCTGCATTTGATCGCTCCCGCTACATGCGCATCTGGATCCAGCGTGATGGCCCTAGGGGCTGAAACCGGGTGAGTGCCTCCCCCATGCGGCAGTTGTGCGGGATCAGCGGTGGGGCAGCAGGCTGCTCAGCTGCTGAATGACCCCCTGGCCCGAGAGCAGCTCCGTGGCCAGGGCCAATACGAAACCGATCATGGCTAGCCGCCCGTTCCAGCGCTCGGCCTGCTCAGTGAAGCCCCAGTGTTGGATGTAACGCATCGTTCCGTATGCAAGACCCCTTCAGCCAAGCCAATCCTCAGGAGGCGGAGACGTGGGCGGCTGATTAACGGCGTCAATGCGCCGAGAACGCAGCAACTGCTCAATTCAGCGGCGCCTGCTGGTCGATGGCGGCCGATAAGAGCACTGCGCAGAGGTTGCTCAGGCTGCGTTGCTGCTGCTCGGAAAGCCGCAGAAGGCGCTCGTGCAGCTCAGGCGGCAAGCTGATGCTGACGCGGGTGCTGCGCACCTGACGGTGGTTGGTGAAGTTCGCCAAGGCCCCAGGAGCACGGCTTCGGGTTCTACATGAGATCTACATCCCCTTGAAGGCCCTGGCTGTCATTCCGTAGGACTCTGCTGCTGTTCCAGCCGGTCGACCCGCTGCTGAAGCGCCTTCAGGCGATGGGCCAAGCCAACCGGGTCGGCCTCGTGGGGTTCCCCAAGATCAGCGCGCACCAGGGCGCTGACATAGGCGGTCAGGGTGAGCCCGAGCTGCTGGGCCCTCTGCTTCATGGCCCCCAGCAAGGGCTCGGGCAACACCATCGAGAGCTGCTTGCGGACTGGTCGAAGGTCTGCAGGCATCTACAACACAGCCGCTTCTGCGTGCATCACAATGCTGCATCCTGCAGCATTTGATTGCAGATGGGTCATGGCGCTGTCGCGGAGGCGAACACACCACTGAGTTCCGCCTGGGCCAGACCGTGGCCATCGATGGCCTGCCGCAGCTCGCTCAGGGTGCAGCCGGGCTCCAGTGCCAAGCCCGTATCCAGGGCTTGCAGGGCAAAGCGGTAGCGGTGGGCCAGCCCGCCAGGGGGCAGCGGGCCTTGGTAACCGATTCGCTCAAATTGATTCACCCCCCAACAGCTGCCATGGCGCGCACCGTTCGGCAGCTGGGGCAATCGCTCCAACCCCGCCGGCAGTGCCCGCAGCTGCGGCGGAATGTTGAACAGCACCCAGTGCACCCAGCTTCCCCCGGGTGCGTCGGGATCATCCATCACCAGGGCATAGCTGGCGGTATTGCTGGGGGCGCCGCTCCAGCGCAACGGCGGCGACAGGTTGAGGCCTTCCCCGGTGTGAATCACCGGAATCAAGGCACCGTCGCGGAAGGCGGGGGATTCGAGATGGAAGGTGCCATTGCTGCTCACCATCACGGCCGCGTCTTCACAACCGCGCCACTGTGCGCAGCATTCCGCCATCGCTGTCCAGACTGGGGCGGCTTTGCAGCAGCGGCGCTGCGGTGCAGCGGCCCTTGTGGGCCAAGCCGACCGGTGCGCAGAAACCCCGCCTAGCCCGAAAGAAGTCGTGGGGCTTGGCCATGGTGGTTCCCGTAATGCCGGCGTCTCAGGCGCTGGTGCTCAGTGGTGTTCTGGTGAGCGCTGGTCTGCTGATCTTCCTGGCCGCTGCCCTGCCGCGGCACAAGCGCCGCGAACCCACAGCACAGCGCGGAGACAGCCCTCCACGGTCCATAAGTTGCGGCGAGCCCTAGGTGGAACAGCATGATCGAGCTCATGGATGCCTTGCCCTCCGGAACCCTGGGGTTCCGCTGCAGCGGCCGCATCACCGGCGAGGAGATGCAACGGCTGGTCATCCCACCGGTTGAGGCAGCCCTGCTCGAGTTCGACCACGTCAAGGCTCTGGTGGTGCTGGAGCCGAGCTTTGAAGGGCTCAGTCTTGAAGCGGCCTGGGATGACACAACTCTGGGGCTGCGCCATTGGGATGGGTTTGAACGGCTCGCGGTGGTTACCGATTTGGCCTGGGCACGCCATGGCGTGCGTGCCATGGCCGTGCTGCTGCCTTATCCGGTGCATCTCTTTCCTCTGTCCGAGCAGGACAACGCTCGCCGGTGGCTGAGTGAATCCCTCGGCACCGTGCACATCGATCGCCAGGGGGAGGTGATCACCATCAGCCTGATCGGCCACTTGGATCAGCACACCTACGCACGCATCGACGATGACCTGGCGCAGGTGTTCAGTGAGGTGGAGCGGCCGCGGGTGCTGCTGGATCTGCGGGAGTTTGAGGGCTGGTTGGGCCTCAATGCCCTGCGCCAACACCTGGCGCTGATCCGCGACTACCGCCACCGCCCGACGCGGTTGGCCTTGGTGAGCAGCCAGCTCTGGCAGCCCCTGGCCCAACGGCTGATCCAGCCCTTCAGCAGATCCCAGACCCACACCTTCACGGGCGCCGATTTGTTGGCCGCCCAGGAATGGATTTGCGCTGATTGAGGGCGGATTTGCGGCCCTTCCCACCGGGAGCGTTCCCCGGCCCTTGGCTGATGGGGTCAGCGGCCAGAAGCCATGAACAACCATCAGCACTGCCAGACCTGCGCCTTTTGGGATCAAGCCCACGGCCTGGAAATGACCAGCCTGGGGCCGATCGCCCCCTGCACGCGCCACGCGCCAACGCACTTCAGCCTCGAGAGCATCGAGCTCACCGGCGCCGCCCTCAACTTCAACAGCTATCCGGCGACACAACAAAGCCTCTCGGAGATGGACATTCCGATGGCGATCTGGCCCTACACCGCCCGCAACCAAATCTGCGGCGACTACCAGCCCTGCGAGTTGGAAGAAAGCGCTCGCCGCAGCCGCATGCGCGCAGCGCCGTTGGCCTAGCGCCCGCCGCTTAGCCCTTGATGCTGATCAGGGGTTCGAGGCGGGCCACCCGTTGGGCCAGGCCCGCCTGCTCCGTGGCCGCCACCACGGCATCCCCATCAACCAAGCCAGGGCTGGCGGAGGAGAAGGCGAGGGCTTCAGCTCCATCCAGGCCCGCCAGCACATAGGCGTTGTGGCCCATGGCCCCTCCAACGAATAGCGGCTGGCCCGTGCGTCCAAAGGGGTCGGGCAGGGTTCCATGGCCGGGGCCATAGGCACGCATGGCACCGTTGCGGTGCACCACCAGCCGCCGGCTGTCATGGCCCACCAGGTGGTCCTCCAACAGGCACGTGTTGTACGACAGGTCGTAGAGCACCCGCAGGTCGGCATCCGGCCACAGTCGGTTAAACGCATCCCGCACCCCATGGGTGAGCCGTTGGCGGTTGGCACAGCCGCCGTTGATCACCGCCTGCACCGCAGCGAGATAGCGCTGACCCAGAGCTGAACCGATGGGGGCACAGGCGAGGGATGGCTGCACCTGCGGCGCCGCCTCCAGCATCTGCTGCCGGTAATCGCTGGCCACCTCTCGGCCCAGGCCGCCGCAACCACCAAGGATCAGCACCGCCACGGCCCCCTGCCGGAGCCCCATCTGTGTGGCCACCGTGGGGTGGAACAGCTCCGCCACCCACACCAACGACACCATCGCCACCGACACCATCGCCGTGGGCCGATGGCCGCAGCCAAAGACTCCCAACCCATCACCCTGATGGCGTTTGGCGTGCTCGGACACCGCCTCCGCATCGGCGTTGTCGAGGTGACCGTGTTCCTCGCAGCGCAGCAGGTCCTCCGGGTAGCCCCAGCCCTGCTCCACGGCCCAGCGCGCACCACCACGAAGCATGGCCGCGAGGCCCAGCCCCATGGAGGGTGTTGGGGTGAGGGCATCGGCGAGTGCATGGGCCAGGGCATCGCGCTGCTCCAACACCTGGGCGCGCTCGAGGTTGGTGAGTAGGCAGCGCGCACCGCCCGCCATGTCGACGCCAGCGCCCGATGCCAACACCACCCCACCCAAACGCTCGTCAGTGGCAGCCACAACGCCAACGGGGAGGCCATCACCCCAGCGGGCATCAGGCATCAGGCACACCGGTCCCACCAATCCGGGCAATCGGGCCACGCAGCAGGCCTGCTGACGCACCCGTTCGTCCATCCCCCGCAGCAATGGCTCACTGGCCAGCGCCAGCACCGCCGCAGAGCACCCATCCCTGGGTGGCAATCGCCAACGGTGGCTCCCCTCCCGGATCCAATCCTGTAGATCCATCGGCGGTGCCATGGGCCCAGATAGCCCAGCCTGAAGGGCCAACGGACTGCACGGGGCCCCGACAGCACCATGCCGGCGGCGACGCGGTGAGCCCGCGGCAGATGCGTGCGCGAAGGAAACAGCCGCGCCCGCTCTCCATAGCGTGAAAACGCCAGCACAACCCCATCGGAGGATTGCAGATGAGCCTGATCAAATGGGAACCACTCAACGACATCGAAGCCATGGTGGACAGGGCCTTTAGCTGGCCCAGCCTGCGCTTCGGCAGTGCCCTTCCCCTGGGCGAATGGGGCCCACGGGTCGACATCTACGAATGCGACGGCACCTACCAATTCGTGGCCGACATCCCTGGCATGGCCAAGGAGGATGTGTCGGTGAAACTCTCCGGCGACATGCTCACCATCCAGGGGGAGCGCAAGCGCGAAAGCGAAGAAACCAAGCCGCATTTCCACCGTGTGGAGCGCAGCTACGGCAGCTTCAGCCGCAGCTTCTCCCTGCCGGATGACGCCGACCTGCACGCCATCAACGCCCACTGCGAAAACGGCGAGCTCACCGTCAGCATCGCCAAGAAGGCTGGCGCCCCCAACGCCGATGCCGTCACGGTGCCGGTGGACTGAACCCCGGTTGCTCAATCCGGCCTGCTTCGCCTCGCTGTGGCGCCGTTATTCGGCCACCAGCGAGGCGATTTGGTTGCGGCCATTGCCCTTGGCCAAATAGAGCGCCTGATCGGCCCGGTAAAACAGATCCGCGAAACCGCGATCGCCACCGGCCAAGCGAGTGATGCCGCCGCTGATGCGGGGTTGGTAGTCGGAGTGATCAAACACCCCCCGCAGGGATGCGATCTGCTCGCGCACCTGCTCAGCCACCTGCAGGGCTCTAGCCAGGTCGGTGTCCACCAACAGGATGGAAAACTCCTCATCGCCGATGCGGCCAAACAGGTCGTCGCTCCGCAGTTGTGAGCGGGCCGCTCGGCACACATCCAACAGCACCTGATCGCCAGCCCTGTGGCCCCAGCGGTTGTTGATCTGGCGGAAATCGTCGATGTCGAAATTGAACAGGCTGAGCGGCTGGCCGTCGCGGCCGGCGCGCAGCACCTCCTGTTCACCGAATTGAAAAAAGGTGCTGCGGGTGTAGAGCCCGGTGACCGGGCATTGCATGCTGTGCTGGCGCAGCTGCAGTTCGCGCATCACCAGATCGGCCATCAGCTCCAACAGCGCCACCTGCTCCGGCTCAAGGCTGCGGGGGCGCCGGTCGATCACACACAGGGTGCCCAGGTTGTGCCCCTGGGGGGACCGCAGCGGCGCTCCGGCATAGAAGCGAATCTGAGGGGCATCCAGCACCAGGGGATTGCCCATGAAGCGCGGATCCTCACGCGCATCGGGCACCACCAGGATGCCGTTGCCGGCGATGGTGTGGGCGCAGAAGGCCATCCGCCGTGGCGTTTCCGCCACATCCAGGCCGTGGCGGGCCAGGAACCACTGGCGGTCTTGATCCACCAGCGACACCAGGGCGATGGGCATGTGCAGCACCGCACTGGCCAGCTGCACCAGCCGATCCAGGTGGGGGTCGGCCGGAGTGTCCAGCAACCCATAGCGCTGCAGATCCCGCAGCCGCTGATTCTCATCGGCGGGGATCGGGTAATCAGGGAAGGGCATGGATCAGCGTGCCTTGCTCTGCAGGGGCACCAGCCGGATCTGGCCCTGGCTGAATTGGATGCGGAATTGATCGCCGGGCTTGAGCTGCAGCATCTCGGTATAAGCGCGGCCCACCATCAAGTTGCCGTTGAAGTGCACGTGGGTGCTGTAGCTCAACTCGCGCCCATGGGTGCCTTTGCGGTGGCTGCGGCCGTTGTGCCCCGGCAAGTCAATGCCGGTGGCCGCAAGCAAGGCTTCGTAGAACGCGCTGTAGTGCAGGTGCTCCTGGCCGTCGGCGTTCACACTCACGTAGCCGCAATGGCGAACCAGATCAGAGCGATGGGCGTTGCCCATGGCCTGAACAACATTGAGGAGACGTTCGCCCTTAAGCATGGTCGAAGTGCTGAATGGCATGGGTCTAAATCACAGCCACAACGCCATTCCTGGCTTGGAGGCGTTCTGCGCAAGATGCTCTGCATCGGCGCAGCAGGGTGCGTCAGCGGCCCTGCATTCCACCAACCGCATGCGAGCGATCCACTCGAGATCGCGGCCTTTGACCGTGAGCCAGTGAATGATGCGCGCCCGGCAGGCGGCGGGATCCGCCACGGCCCAGGCCTGGCGCAGATCAAGGCTGAAACAGCCACTCGCGCAGAGCCAACGTGGGCGCGCCCGCTTGGATCCGGCCGGGGGCAGCAACAACACATTCCAAGTGGTCATCACGGGTTGGCTGTGTCCAGGCATGCTCCGCGATCCGGTTCCCTGGCAGACCGCTGCGGCACCGATGTACCGCACAGCTGCGGTGGCCTGCGGCGCCCCAGGGCGGCTGGCCAACCAACAGTGGAAGCAGTTGTGGGACCGTCGCCATGCCATCCCTTCCCATGGGCGATCTGCAGGTCTCGCCGAACGCCTTCGGCTCGGTGTTGTTCTGCCATGGCAGCGGCAGCGACCACCACAGCCCCCGCAACCGTGCGGTAGCGCAGGTGCTGCGGAGGGCGGGCCTGGCCACCTGGTTGTTGGATCTCCGCCGTGCCAGCGATCACTGCGAATTGGAGGCGTTGCTCGCCGCCATCGATGCCATTGATGAGACCCCCTCCCTGGCCGGCAAGCCGGTGGGGTTGTTCGGGGCCAGCAGCGGCGCAGCCATCGCCTTGCAAGGGGCCGCAGCGCGCCCAGCCCGCATTGCCACGGTGGTCAGCCGTGGCGGCCGGCCCGACCTGGCCGGCGCCTGCCTGGAGCAGGTGCGTTGCCCCGTGCTGCTGATGGTGGGCGCCCTCGATCTGCAGGTGCTGGAACTCAACCGCCGGGCCGCAGCGCAGCTGCACTGCCCCTACAGGGTGGTGCTGCTGGAGGGGGCAGGGCACCTGTTCGAGCAGGCCGGTGCTCTGGAGGCCGTGGCGGAGCTGAGCCGCCAATGGTTTGTGCAGTTGATGTGCAGAACAAACCCGCAATCTGCAGCAAAAGCGCTAAGCCTCTAGCGCAATCTTCTGCACTCTCAGCGAGAGTGCGGCGCCTATTCTCGTGATGCAGACAGATGCAAGGAGATTGAGATCTCATCAACTGACTGCACCCCAACACCACCACTGATGATCAGGAGTTTTGCGATGAATGAGCGCTTTCGTGTGCTCCAGCGTCAACCCAGAAGAATCTCGATCACCCTCAGCTACCACGTGCATGAAGCCCTGCTAACGCGCTCTGAAGAAGAGGGTCGATCTGTCTCCAACCTCTGCGCCTTCCTGCTGGAAGATGCCCTGCGGGAGCAGCAACGCACCCTGGTGCCGGCAACCCCGTCCATGGCCAACGGCAATGGCGCCCACCCGGCGGCCCGGGTCAAGCTGCGGGGCTTCTAGCCCCGTGCACCCTGCCCACAACCCGGAGGCCTCCGTGGCTCCGGGTTGTTCCTCGGCTCAGCCGGGGAAGAGCACGGGCGTGAGCCCCCGGCGCAATTTGCCCAGGGCGTGGCGCTCCAGCCGCTGCACTTGGTCTTTGGTGCGGCCGATCAGCCGAGCCACCTCCGCGTAGGAGCGTTGTTTGCCCGAGCCATAGCGCAGCTGAATCACCGTTCGCTCCGGGGTGGAGAGCAGATCCAGGTGGTTCTGCATCCAGCGGTAGTCGTCTTCGATCTCGGGCTGGTGCGGATCGGTCACCGTGTCGAGCAGTGTCATGTCGCCATCGGCACCGGCGAGTTGCTGATCCAGCGACACCGTGTTGCTGCGGTGCTGCACCGCAAGGGCATACATCACCCGCTTGGGGGATTCGCCCAGGTGATGGGCCAACTGATCGGCGCTCATCGGTTCTTGAGCATCTCTGCACGCATCGCCAGGCTCACCAGGTTCACCGGCAAACGGATGGAGCCGTTGTGCTCCTGCAGATAGCGGTTGATGGATTGGCGAATCCACCAGTAGCCATAGGTGGAAAATTTGTATCCCCTGGTGGGATCAAATTTCTCGGCGGCCCTGAGCAGGCCAATGTTACCGGCCTGCACCAGATCCATCGGATCGTGGGAAAGGTGCTTGAGCCGGCGCACATAGCGCAGGGCCACAGTCACCACGAGGCGTAGGTTCGCCGTCACCATCCGCTCAAGGGCCCGGCGCCCACGCCGCTCCAGACCCGCCGATGGTTGTTCGGCCTCCATCCAGTTCTTCACGATCATCCCCAGATGCACCTCCTCTTCTGCTGTCAACAGGGGAATGCGGCCAATGCTGCGTAGGTAGTCACCGAAGGCATCACTCATTGAGGTTGCGAATGGTGGCCCTCAATCCTCTGGCGGCTCGACGTTTCTCCATCCACGTCGAAGCAGTGTTGCTCTGGGTTCGCGGCACCGTGCTGCGGGGCCGTGTTCGGCTCCTGACGCACGGGCCGCCAGGATCGATAGGTGGATGAACGGCCTGGCTTGCTCAGCACCAATTGCCACAACTGCCCCTGCCGTGACCGGAAAAAACCGGCACAACTGAGCAGGTAATAGCGCCAGAAGCGAAAAAACTCGGCGCTGCTGTCGTGCTGCAACACCGGCCAGGCGGCTTCGAAGTTGCGCCACCAGGCCATCAGGGTGCGGTCGTAATCGAGGCCGAAGTTTTCCCAGTCTTCGATCAGGAAGATGCCCTCCAGACCCCGCGCCAACTCCAGCGCCGACGGCAGGCGCCCCCCCGGGAAGATGTGGGTATCGATCCAGGGATCAACGCGGCGCGTGGTGCGGGCGCTGCCAATGGTGTGCAACAGCACCAGGCCATCCGGTGCCAGCAAGCGGTCCAGGGTGCCGAAGAAGGTGCGGTCGTTGCGGCGGCCAACGTGCTCGAACATCCCCACCGAGGCGATCCGATCAAACCGGCCGGGCTCCCGGGCCGGCAGTTGCCGGTAATCGCAGTGCTCCACGCGGATGGGCAGATCGGCCAGGTGATCGCGCATCCATTGGGCCTGCTGGGCCGATACCGTGATCCCCACCACCTCCACGCCGTAGTAGCGGGCGGCGTAGGCCGCCAACGCCCCCCAGCCACACCCCACATCCAGCAACCGCATCCCCGGTTGCAACTGCAACTTCTCACAGATCAGGCGGCACTTGTGCTGCTGGGCGGTGGGCAAGTCAGCGGCCTGCCGCCAGTAGCCACAGCTGTAGGCCATCTGGGGATCGAGCATCGCCGCATACACCCGCGGATCGATGTCGTAGTGCCGGCGGCCCACCCGGTAGGAGCGCCGCAGGGTTTGGGGGTTCACCAGGATGTCGCGCAGAATCCGGCCTAGATCGAGCAGTTGTGCCCGGGGGCTCAAGGGCCTGTTGGCCTGGGCCCGCAGCAGCCTGCAGATCAATTCATCGAGTTGGTCACAATCCCAATCGCCCCGCACGTAGCCATTGCCCAGGGCCATGGAGCCATCCCGCAGCAAGGCCGGATACAGGGCGGGGTTGTGCACCTGCAGATCCCAGGGGCGATCACCGTTGAAGCGCACATCGGCGGCTCGGGTGATGGCGCTGAGGCTGGAGGGAATGGACACGGGAACTTGGCATCGCCCCCTACCAAAACTCAGCTGCAGTCTCGTTTCTCAAGCAGGCCATGGATCTGCCGCAGGATCACGGCAATGGCACTTCAGGGCTGTGCCGCCAGGCGCAGCTTGGAGAAGAGGAATCCCATGATCGTGGTGCGCTTGGTCATCACGTCCGCCTGCAAATCCATGCCAATGCGCAACGCACATCGCTCCTGGCCCTTCCCCAGCTCCCGTCGATCGGGCTGGATGGTGACTTCATAAAAGGGGCCACCACTGGGGGCAGCAGCAGCCCCTGCCGGTGCATCCATGGTGTCTGGTGCCACCTGTTTGATCCGCCCGGTGAGCAGCCCGAAGCGTGAGTAGGGGCAGGCACCTACCCGGAGATACGTCTTTTGCTGAGGACGCACGGCCGCCACATCCTTCGCCGGCACCAGGGCCTTCACCAGCAGGGGTGCGTGGGTTGGAGCCAGTTCCGCGATCACCTCACCGGCGTTCACCACCTGCCCCACATGATTGAGGCTGGTGCGCACCACCGTGGCAGCCATTGGGGCCCGAACGGCCGTGTTGGCCAGGATGCGTTTCACGTCCGCCAACTCGCGGCTCAGGCCGAGGGCCTGGCGTTCCTGTTCCGCCAGTTGGCTCTGCAGCCCGTTGCGCTGCTGAAAGAGCCTTGCCCGCTCCACCAGCAATTTGGCCTGTTGTTGGGCCACCCCATAGCGGGCTTGCCGCAGCTCGTTGGTGATGATCAGGAAATTGGCGGCCTTCTCCTGACTGAGCAATTGCGGAACTGCACCAACCTTGGCCAACTCGCGGTAGCGGGTCATTTCCGTGTTGGCAAACCGGAGGCTGGCATTGGCTTTGGCCACATCACCACGGCTCATGTCGATGGCAGCACGGTTCAACAACTGGTTGGAGAGCAGCTCCGCCTGAAGCTGCTGCTCCTGGGCGCGGGTGTTTAATCGCTGCGTCTGCACCTGGCGCAACTCCTGCTCCAACTGCCGTTGGCGTCCCTCCAGGGGATGGCGATCCAGCACCGCCAAGATCTGATGGGCCGCAACCCTCTGGTTGGCCCGCACCAACACCCGCGCAATGCGGCCGGGTTGATCGCTCTGGATCAACGTGTTGTCGCCACTGGGTCGCACAACACCCTTGGCGCGAACGGTTTGCTCAAACGGCAACACGCAGCTCGCCAGCAGAATCACCCCGGAGGCCACCACCACGTGCTGACCGATGCTGCGCGCCCAGGGGCCTGGAGGCGGCAAAAATTGATCAACCTCGGCAACCACCAACGCGCCAGCGTTGGCCTTCACGATGGAGTGTTCCATTAGCTGGCCATCAAAAAGGGAGAAACATGGCGGTTCTTGCGGAGCTGTGCCGGATGGTTCTGCACCTTCACCTGGCCCGCCTCGAGATAGACGATCCAATCGGCCCGCAGGATCATGGAGGGGCGATGGCTGATGAACAGCGTTGTCTGTCCCTGCCGCAGGGTGAGCAGCTGATCGAGCAACCTGTTTTCCAGCACAGGATCCAACGCTGAGGTGGATTCATCCAGGATCAGGATCGGGGGCCGCGTGAGCAGGGCGCGGGCAATGGCGAGGCGTTGCCGCTGACCACCGGAGAGATTGGCGCCAAATTCGCCTACCACCGTTTGATAGCCCTCAGGCAGGTCGCGAATGAATTCATCCGCCAGGCTGATGCGGCAGGCTTCCACGATCTCCTCGAAGCTGGCGTCGGGGTGTGCAAACCGGAAGTTGTCGCAGATGGAGCGGTTGAACAGCACCGATTCCTGGGGCACCAGCACCACCTGCTTGCGCAGGTTGTTGATCTCCAGATCGCGGCCGTTGTAGGGCCCGTAAAGGATCGATCCCGATTGGGGCTGGTCGATACCGGCCACCAGGCGCATCAGGGTGCTCTTGCCGCAGCCGGATTCGCCAATCACCGCCGTGGTAATGCCACCGGGGATGTGCAGGCTGAAGCGATCCAGCAACTCCCGGCGGCCCGGGTGATGGAAACTGATCTTGTCGCAGACGATGTCGGCATCATTGGGAACCACCACGCTGTGCACCCCCGCATGAATCTGCTGCTCCGGTGGTTCGGACAGCACCTCTGACATCCGCTTCAGCACCACATCCGCCCGCAGAAACTCCTGGCTCACGGCGGCGATCCCGGCGAGAAAAGCCAGCACGTTTGACCCCATGCCGTTGAAGGCCAGCAGCTGGCCAATGCTCAGTTGCTGTTGGATCACAAAGGAACTGCCATACCAGAGCAGAGCCAAGCCGGAGAGGCTGCCGAGCAAGCCCGTGAGGGTGGTTTCCTTGAGATCCAGCCGCAACGACAACCAGGACAGGTGGGTGAGCTTGCCGATGTTGCGCTGGTATTCCTGCCAGGCCTGGGTGGTGGCATCACTGCACTTGAGCACGCTCATGCCGCGGAACAGCTCCACCAAATGGCCTTGGTTGTCTGCACCCTTGGGCCTGGGCCGGCAGGAAGCAGAGGTTGGCCACGATCACCACGAGGTAACAAGCCAAGGCAGCGAAAGTCAGCCAGGCGTTGTAGGCCCACATCAGCAAAAGCGACACAATGGCGATGCAGAATTGGCTGGGCAGGGCCAGCACCACATCGGTCATCAAGGCATTGAGGCGCTGGATGTCGCTGATGCGGCTCACCACTTCACCGCTGCGGCGGTTCTCGAAGTAGCGCAGCGGCAAGGCCAGCAGGC
>RHBP01000101.1 GCA_010030955.1 Synechococcaceae bacterium WBB_10_009
CCAGCTCCCCCAGCTGGAAGGCGCTGAGGGCCGCGCTGGAGCGGGCCATGGCAAAGCCGGGGCGAGCATCGGCTGCGGCCACAAAGCTGCTGCGGGCTGCCGACCAGTCGCCGCGGGAGCCCTGCACGTTGCCCAGGTTGTAGAGGGCGGAGGCATCCGGAGGATGACCCTCGGCGGCATCACGCTCCAGGATCCAGCGGTAGTCGGCCTCGGCGGCATCCCAGCGCTGCAGGGACTCCTCGGCGGTGCCGCGGTTGAGGTGGGGGTCGGGGCTGGCGGGGTCCAGCTCCATGGCACGGGTTTGGTCGGCGATGGCCGCCTGCGGATCCCCCAGGGCCAGCTGCACATTGCCGCGGTTGCTCCAGGCGGCGGCATCGCTCGGCGCCAGCTCCAGCACCTGGTTCCACAGGGGCAGGGCGCCGGCGAAATCGCCGGAGCGACTGGCGGCCAGGGCCTGGTCAAACAGCTGCGGCAGGGGTGTGGCGGCCACCGCCAACTGCAGCACCAGCAGCAGGGCCAGCAGGCTGCTCATGCGGCGTGGTCGCGGAGGTGCTGCACCCCGGCTTCGGTGATCACCCGGCCGCGGGGGGTGCGCTGCAACAGCCCTTGCTGCAACAGAAATGGCTCCACCACCGCCTCCAGGGTGGCCGGGTCTTCCCCCAGGCCGGCGGCCAGGGTGTCGAGCCCCACGGGCCCGCCGCCATAGCTGTGGTGCAGCAGATGCAACAAACGCCGATCGCTGGCGTCGAGGCCGCGGCCATCCACCCGGTGCAGGCTCAGGGCCTCATTCACCAGCTCGGCCCCCACCCGGCCATGGCCGCCCACGGCCGCCACATCGCGCACGCGCCGCAGCAGGCGGTTGGCGATGCGGGGGGTGCCGCGGCAGCGGCGGGCCACCTCCAGGGCGGCAGCGGCATCCAGATCGATCTGGAGCAGGGCCGCCGCCCGCTGCACGATCGCCTGCAGGTCGTCGAGTCCGTAAAACTCCAGCCGCTGGATCAGCCCGAAGCGATCCCGCAGCGGTGAACTCAACGACCCCGCACGGGTGGTGGCCCCCACGAGGGTGAAGGGGGCCAGCGGCAGGCTGCGGGTGCGGGCGGTGGTGCCCTTGCCCACGGTGAGGTCGAGGCGGAAATCCTCCATGGCCGGGTAGAGGATCTCTTCGGCCACCCGCGTTAGCCGGTGGATTTCGTCGATGAACAGCAGCTCGCGCGGCTGCAGGTTCACCAGCAGACCCACGATGTCGCGCGGGCGCTCCAGGGCCGGGGCGCTGGTGATGCGGCAGCGCACCCCCAACTCTTCGGCCAGCACCAGCGCCATGGTGGTTTTGCCCAGGCCCGGCGGGCCGTAGAGCAGCACGTGGTCGAGGGCCTCAGCGCGGCTGCAGGCGGCCTCCACGGCGATGCCCAGCACCTGCTTGAGCTCGCTCTGGCCGATGTAATCCGCCAGGCGGCGGGGGCGCAGTGAATCCTCCCGCTGTAGGGGCGTGTCGGCTTCAGGGCTGGGGCTGGGATCCAGCAGCCGCGGCTTGTCCCTCGGAGCGGCGGGCCTGGCGGGGCCAGCGGGGGATCCGGAGGAAACGATCGCCATCGCCCGAGGGTACCGGTGCTGGGCGGCGGCCGGGAGCTCCCTAGGGTCAGGGCAGGTGTTGATGTGGAGCGGGCGCCAGACCATGGCCAAGGGCGGAGGCAAAGCGAGCGCCAAGGCGCAGCGGGATGCCGCCCACAAGCTGCTGGCGGACAACCGTTTCGCCCGCCACCAATACGAGATCCTCGAAACCCTGGAGTGCGGCATCGAGCTGCTGGGCACGGAGGTGAAATCGATCCGGGCCGGCCAGGTGAACCTGCGCGATGGCTTCTGCCTGATCCGCGGCGGTGAACTGCAGCTGCACAACGTGCACATCTCCCCCCACAGCCACGCCGGCGCCTACTTCAACCATGAGCCGCTCCGCACCCGCCGGCTGCTGGCCCATGGCAGGGAAATCGAAAAATTCCGGGTGGCGGTGGATCAGAAGGGGCTCACCCTGGTGCCGCTCAACCTGCACCTGAAGGGGTCCTGGATCAAGGCCACCGTTGGCCTGGCCAAGGGCCGCAAGCTGCACGACAAGCGCCAAGAAGAGCGCCGCAAGCAGGACATCAAGGACGCCAAGGCGGCCATCGCCCGGCTGTAGGGGGCTGGCTTGGGGCTGCCGGGGGGCCTGTGCCCATGCCGCCGGAGCCGCGTTGCGCTTCTGTACAGCTTGTACAGCTCCTGGACGCCGTACAGGCTGTACGGAATCACAAAAGATCGGCGAGCACGCCCCAAGCAACACCCCACCGGGGCGGCGGGCGGGCGAGCTCAGTTCAGCCCCGGGGCGGATCCCGCAGGGGCCGAACCCGGCGGCAGCAGGGGATCGGAAGCGGAGGGCGCCGGCCGGGATGCCGCCGGCACCACCGGATCGGCCCGCAGCGACAGGGTGAGCAACGCCGGCGCCAGGCCCTCGTTGGTGATCAACAGCTGCACCGGCGAGCGGTTCACCGCCGGCAGGCTCACCACCCGCAGGGGGCCGCGGGCCTCCAGCACCTGGCCATCGGCACCGAACACGCTCATCTGCATCAGCGGCGAGCCGTTCACCCCCAGCACCAGGCGGCTGGAGGCGGGCAATCGAATCGGGAACACCCGGGCCCCGGCCGCCGGCACCGAGGCCGACACCACGTTGGTTTGGCCCATGCGGGCCTGAATGGCCTCAATGCTCACCTTGGCCAGGGCCTGCTCCGCCGCCGCGTACCAGAGCTGGCGGAAGGGCTCAGCTGGGATGTCGTTGCCGGAGCGGCCGGGCAGCAGATTTTGGGCACTGCCCGACACCAGCTGCTGCACCACCTGCGGGCTGAGCCCTTTGCCCACCAGCGCCCCCTGGCGGCGGCGCCAGTCGCCGGCACTGAAGCCCCCCAGGCGGGTGCGCAGCTCCAGGGGCAGTTGCTCCACCCGGCTGAGCCAGTCTTCGGCGAGCTCGTTCCACACCTTGCGCAGGGGGGCGTCATCGAGGCTGTCGCTCGGCAGGCGGCCGCCCCGCTCCGGGTATTGGGCCAGCAGGCTGGCGTCCACCAGCTTCAGAAACCAACCGCGCTCGATCTGCAGGGCCCGCAGGCGGTTGAGCAGCTGCTGGCGCTGATCCACCTCCGCCGGCGGCAGGCTGCTGGGCAACTGCAGGGTGGGGCTGGCGGTGGGGTTGGTCACCCGGCCGCGGTTGAGCACCAACCACGCCAGGCCGGTGCCCAGCAGCAGCGCCGCCACCAGGGCCACCACCACCGGGATCAGCCGACCTTCCGCAGCCTCCTCCTTCAGCACCTGGCGCTCCTGCCGGCGGCGCGCTGGCGACACCGGCGTACCCACCGCCACCTTCGGCAATTCCGGGCTCGGGGACGGCGCCAGGGCCACGGTGCGGTCGGCACGGGCCACCGGGCCGGTGGTTTCGGGCATCGGCACCGCCTGCAGGGCCTGTAGAGCGGCGGACGCCGAGGCAAAGCGCTGGTCCGGATCCGCACTCAGCAGCCGCTCCAGGGCCGCCCGCAGCTCCGGCAACCCATCGAGGGCCGCCGGCCAACACCAGGTGAGATCGCTGGGATCCAGCAACTGGGCGGGGGGCTCACCGCTGAGCAGCACCAGGGCGACCACGCCGAGGGCGTGCAGGTCCATCCAGGGCTGGGGGTCCTCGCCGCGGACCCGCTCCGGAGGCGCATAGCCGGGTGTCACGCCACCGGGGCCGATGTCCAACAGCACGGGCAGGCCGGCGCAGCAGGTTGGCGGGGCAGAGGTCGCCGTGGCAGATCCGCTGGCTGTGCAGCGCCGCCAGGACCGGCAACAGCCGCCGCAACAGCAGCACCACCTCGCCAGCGCCGAACACAAGCTGTCGCTCGGCCCGTTCCTGCAGCAGCTCGCCATAGCTGCGGCCCTCCTGCCACTCCCGCGGCAGCCACAGGGCTGGCCCAGCCTCGCCGGGCTGCTCGATCAGCTCCCCGAAGCGGGGCACCTGCGGATGCAGCACCCCCTGCAGCCGCGGCCACAGGGCCCGGTATTGCTGCTGCAGATCCGCCTGCGGGGCCCCCAGCTGCCGCAATGCCACGGGAGCCTCACCGGCCAACTGGTCGGCGGCCCGCCACAGCTGTCCCTGGGGGCCTTCACTGAGCCGTTGCTCCAGCCGGTAGCGGCCACCGATCAGCTGGCCCGGTTCGGGTGCAGGGGATGGGGAGCTCTCCAACGCCGGCAGGGTTCAGGCTGCGCGCACAGGTTGCTGCAGGCCCTTACCCCTCAGCCACTCCCCGTCATAAAGACGTGACCGATACCGATCGCCGCTGTCGCACAGCACCGTCACGATCGTGTGCCCCGGACCCAGGCGCCGGGCGGTTTCCACCGCCGCCGCCACGTTGATGCCCACCGAACCCCCCAAAAACAACCCTTCGCGCCAAAGCAGGCCGTAGATGGTGTCGAGGGCCCGTTGGTCGTCGATGCGCACGGCGTCATCCACGGGTGCCCCCTCCAGGTTGGCGGTCACGCGGCTGTTGCCGATGCCCTCGGTGATCGAGCTGCCCTCGCTAACCAGCTCGCCGGAGGTGGCCCAGCTGTGCAGGGCGCTGCCGTGGGGGTCCGCCAGCACACAGCGCACCTGGGGGTTTTGCTGCTTGAGATACAGCGCCACGCCCGCATAGGTGCCGCCGGTGCCCGTGGCCGCCACCCAGGCATCCACCTGGCCGCCGGTTTGCCGCCAGATCTCTGGGCCGGTGCTGTTGAAGTGGGCGCGGCGGTTGGCCAGGTTGTCGAACTGATTGGCCCACACGGCGCCAGGGGTTTCGGCGGCGATGCGGCCCGAGAGGCGCACGTAGTTGTTGGGGTCGCGGTAGGGCACCGCCGGCACCGTGCGCACCTCCGCCCCCAGGCTGCGCAGCAGGCCAATTTTCTCGGCCGATTGGGTGTCGGGGATCACGATCAACGCCCGGTAGCCACGGGCATTGCAGAGGTGGGTGAGGCCAATGCCGGTGTTGCCGGCGGTGCCCTCCACCACGGTGCCGCCGGGCTGTAGCTGCCCCTGCTCCTCCGCCTCCATCAGGATCCCCAGGGCGGCACGGTCCTTCACGGAACCGCCGGGGTTCATGAATTCCGCCTTGCCGAGGATCTCGCAGCCGGTGGCGTCGCTGAGGGAATTGAGCCGGATCAGCGGCGTGTTGCCCACGGCCCCCACAAAGCCGGCGGTGATGCCCGGAGAGCTGGCCAACATGGGGGACAACGTGCGCGATCTGCCGTGGCGCGATCGTAGGGGCCGCCTCTAGGGTCTCCGCAGATGCCGCCGCCCGATGGCGCCCAGCGCCCGAGCCGAGCACCCCCTGCTGCAACGGCTCCAGGAGATTCGCCAGCGCAGCGAAGCCCTGATCGCCGGCCTCGAACCGGAGGACCTCTGCCTGCAGGGCATGGCCGACGCCAGCCCGGCCAAGTGGCACCTGGGCCACACCAGCTGGTTTTTTGAGCAGTTCCTGCTGCAGGGGCTGCCCGGCTACGAACCGGCCGACAGCCGCTGGGGCTACCTGTTCAACAGCTACTACGAGGCGGTGGGGGAGCGGCAGCCGCGGCCCCAACGGGGCCTGCTCACGCGGCCCTCGATTGCGGAGGTGCTGGCCTGGCGCCGGCGGGTCACCGCCGCCCTGGAGGAGCATTGGGAGGCCCTGGACCCCCAGCTGCTGGAGCTGGGGCTGCAGCACGAGCAGCAGCACCAGGAGCTGCTCCTGATGGATCTGCTGGATGGCTTCAGCCGCAACCCGCTGGAGCCCGCCGCCTTCCCGAACCTGGAGCCGGAGCTGGCCTACGAGCGGAGCTGGCGCGATGCCCCATCGGGCCCCACCCAGTGGATCGCCATGGAGGGGGGCCTGGTGGAGATCGGCCATGGCGGCCCCGGCGGGGGCGACGGGTTTCACTTCGACAACGAAGCGCCGCGCCATCGCCTGTGGCTGGAGCCCTTCGCCATCGCCGATCGGCTGGTGCGCAACGACGACATGGCCGCCTTCATCGACGACGGCGGCTACCAGCGGCCGGAGCTGTGGATGAGCGAGGGCTGGGCCGTGGTGCAGCAGCGGGGCTGGCGGGCGCCGCGCTACTGGCGGGGGGATTGGGAGTTCACCCTGGGGGGGCGCCGGCCGCGCCACCCGGAGGCGCCGGTGCGCCACCTCAGCTGGTTTGAGGCCGATGCCTACGCCCGCTGGGCGGGGGCGCGGCTGCCCAGCGAAGCCGAATGGGAGCTGGCGCGATGCCCCATCGGCCCCCGCCCAGTGGATCGCCATGGAGGGGGGCCTGGTGGAGATCGGCCATGGCGG
>RHBP01000102.1 GCA_010030955.1 Synechococcaceae bacterium WBB_10_009
GCCCCCAGCTGCTCCACGGCAGCGCCGTGCTCCTCGGCCATCAGCAGGTTCTGCTGGCTGGCCTGCAGCGCCGCCAGATCACCATGGGCGAGGCGGATCAGACCGCCGATCACCAGGGTGAACACCGCCACCATGAACACGTAGGTGGGCAGGCTGAGCAGCTGGGCACTGGAGCGCAAGCCCCGCAGGTTGGCCAGCATCAACAGCCCCAGGGCCAACAGGCAGAGGGGCACCCGCCAGGGGTCCAACCCCGGAAAATAGGAGGTGAGCGCTGCGATGCCCGCCGCCGTGCTCACCGCCACGGTGAGCACGTAATCAATCGAGAGGGCCGCCCCGGCCACCAGGCCCGTGAGATCACCCAGGTTGTCGTGGCTCACCCGGTAGGAGCCACCCCCCTGGGGATAGGCGCGGATCGTCTGGCGATAGCTGATCGCCACGATCAGCATCAGCGCCACGATCAGTCCAGTGATCGGCAGGGTGTAAGCCAGGCCGGCGGCACCGGCCATGCCCAGCACCAGCACGATCTCCTGGGTGGCGTAGGCCACCGAGGAGAGGGCATCCGAACTGAGGATCGCCAGGGCCTCGGCGTTGTTCAGCCGCTCCTCGGCGTGGGCGCTGGTGGGCAGCGGTGCCCCCACCAGCGCCGCCTTGAAGCGGTCCAACCGCAACCTGGGCATCGATGCAAGGCCGTTGCTGATTGAAGAAAACGCTACCCGTGCAACGGGCGGAGCTCCCTAGCGTGAGGGGTTGTTGAACGTGCTGAGCCCATGGCGCCGAGGCCCATGCCCCCCGCCAGCGGCGCCGGAGCGGCGCTGCTCGCCCTGCTGGCCATCAGCGCCTGCCGAGCGCCTGACCCGAAGGCCCTGCAGAAACTGGCCTGTGAACAGGCCGCCGCCAACCTCGACCTGCAGTCGCTGAGCCAGATGGACGCGCTGCGCAAAGCCCTCGGGGTGGCACCGGACGTGGACCCGATCAGCGCCTGCAAAGCGCTGGGGGCCCGCATGGACCCACCGGCGCCTGGCGCCCCGGGCGAGGCCGAACAAACTGAGGGCCAGCCCTAGCGCCCGCCGGAGGCAGCCCCCTGCAATCCCCCAGCGTTCTCACCACCCTGCTGATCCTGCTGGTGGGGCTGGCCCTGGCCCGCCTCAGCGCCGGCCGCCTGGCCCGCTGGGCGGTGCCGGCGATTGTGGTGGAGCTGCTGATCGGCTTTCTGCTGGGCAACACGCTGCTGCCCTTTGCCGCCATTGAGCCGGTGAGCGGCCTCACGGAGCTGGGGGTGCTGACGCTGTTTTTCCAGGTGGGCCTGGAGGTGCGCGCCGATCTGCTGGCCTCCCGCCGCGGCACCATCCTGCGGCTGGTGGCCCTGAGCTGCCTGGCGCCGCTGCTGGGCTACCTGCCGCTGGTGGCCCTGTTCGGCATGGCGCCGGCCACGGCCGTGCTGTGCCTGGCCTGTGTGGCGGCCACGGGCACGGGCGTCACGTTGCGGCTGCTGGCCCAGCGGAGCGCCCTGCGCACCCCCTCCGGCCGGCTGCTGGTGGGGGTGTCGGTGCTCGACGACCTGCCCGCCATCGGCCTGCTGAGCCTCTCGGTGGCCCTGGGGGGCAGCCGCTGGAACCTTGGGCCGGGGTGGCCGGGCATGGCCCTGGGGTTGGGGGCAGCGTGCCTCAGCCTGCTGCTGGCGCGGTGGTGGCGGGGCCGCGGCGGGGCGGCACCGGAAGGCCCCCTGGCGGTGCTGATCCTGCTGATCGGCTGCGCCTGGATCGGCGAGGTGAGCGGCCTCACGTCCCTGCTCGGTGCCCTGTGGGGCGGTGTGCTGCTCAACCGCCTGCACCCGGAGCCGCAGCGGCTGGGGGGCCTGCTGGGGGTGCTTTCGGAGGTGTTTCTGCCCCTCTACTTCATCAGCGTGGGCATGCGCATCGAGGCGGCCACCCTGCTGCAGAGCCAGGCCTGGGGGCTGGCGCTGTTGCTGCTGCTGCTGGCGGTGGCCTCGAAGCTGCTGTGCGGCCTGGGGGTGAGCGCCGCCGATCGCCGCGCCGGCATCGACCGCTGGCAGGTGGTGTTCGGCCTGATGCCCCGGGGCCTGCCGGGGTTGGTGTTCGCCAGCACCGCCCTGGCGGCGGGGGTGATCAATGGGGTGCAGTTTTCGGCGCTGGTGCTGATGGTGAGCTGCACCACGGTGGTGGGGCTGGTGCTGCTGGAGCGGCGGCTGCAGCAGCAACAAAAAACCCCCGGCGCGAACGCCGGGGGTTGATCGCCTCACGGGCAGTGGGCTTGAGGGGGCCTCAGAGGGCCGCGTTGCCGCGGTCGCCGGTGCGGATGCGCACCACCTCTTCCACGGGGGTGATGAAGATCTTGCCGTCGCCGATTTCACCGGTGCGCGCAGCCTCGGTGATCGCGGTGATGGCGGCTTCCACCTTGTCGTCGGCAACAACGATGGTGATCCTCATTTTGGAGAGGAAATCCACCGTGAACTCATTGCCGCGGTAGATCTCCACCTGCCCCTTCTGGCGGCCGAAACCGCGCACGTCGTTGATGGTCATGCCCACCACGTCGATGGCCACAAGGGCGGCCTTGACGGCGTCCAACTTGCCTGGACGCACAACAGCTGTGATCTGTTTCATGGCAGTGCCCTATCAGTAGGTCATCGGGTCGTAGGCCTCTTCGCCGTGGGCGACGAAGTCGAGACCACGCTCTTCCTCTTCAGGGGTGACCCGCAGGCCCACCACGGCACCCACGATCCAAAGGATCACGGCCGTGCCGACACCGACGAAGCCGTAGCTGATCAGCACCGCTTTCACGTGGGCCACGAACAGGGCGCCGTTGCCACCGGCGGCCAGGATTTCAGCCGATTTGGGGAAGTAATCGGCGGGCACCAGGGCCGGAGCGGCCAGGGCACCGGTGAGCAGAGCCCCCACGGTGCCGCCCACGCCGTGCACGGCATAGGCATCGAGGGAGTCGTCGAACTGGATCGCCGCCTTCACCTGCACGGCGATGTAGCAGGCGGTGGCCGTGACCACACCGATCAACAGGGCCTGGGGCATGTAGACGAAACCGGCGGCGGGGGTGATCCCCACCAGGCCAGCCACGGCGCCGGTGGCGGCACCCACGGCGGTGGGCTTGCCATCGCGGAACCACTCGATCAGGCACCAGGTGAGCAGAGCACCGGAGGCGGACAGGGTGGTGGTGAGGAAGGAGAAGCCAGCGCCCTTGGCGGCGAAATAGCTGGCGCCGTTGAAGCCGAACCAGCCAAACCACAGCAGGCCGGCACCCAGCAGGATGAACGGCACGTTGTGGGGTGGGCGCTTGCTGTCGGGCCAGGTGCTGCGCGGGCCCACGATGGCCGTGGCCACCAGGGCGCCCACACCGGCGGCGATGTGCACCACGGTGCCACCGGCGAAGTCGATGGCGCCGATCTCACCGAAGGGGCCGAGGTAACCGCCACCCCAGACCATCTTGGCCATGGGGCAATAAACGAACAGGCTCCACAGCAGTGAGAACCAGAACCAGGCCTTGAAGTTGATGCGCTCCACCAGGGCGCCCGAGATCAGGGCCGGGGTGATGATCGCGAACATGCCCTGGAACAGGGCAAAGGAGGAGGCGGAGATGGCGAAACCATCGGCCAGCGGGGCATCGCCCAGCTCACCGCCCACGCCGTTGAGCCACATCTGGCCGAGGCCGCCGATGAAGGGGCTCTTGAAGCCGGTGTCGAAGGCGAGGGAATAACCCACCACCACCCAGACAACGCCGATGAGCCCCATCAGGAAGAAGCTCATCATCATCGTGTTGAGCACGTTCTTGGCGCGGGTGAAACCGCCGTAGAAGAACGCCAGGCCGGGGGTCATCAGCAGCACCAGGGCTGAACCCATCAGCATCAGCAGGGTGTCGGCGCCGTCGGTGGGCACCTTCGCCAGGGCCGCCTTGGCGCCACCGGCCATCAGGGGCAGCAGGCCGGCACCGAAGGCCAGCAGCATCACTGCATAACGCTTGAGCTCAGGCTCCTGAACCTTGGCCAGGGCCTTGGTGCGGAACCGATCAAAGACAGCCAGGGGGGTGGGACCACCGCCGGCCAAGGGGACATGGACCATGGAAGGGAGAAACCTCTCCAACGTTCGCCAGGGAACACTCCGCCATCACCAGGGGGCCGAGATGTATCAGCGGCGACGGTTTCAAAAGTCCACCGCCCCAATTCCCGCTCCATCCCCCTAGTCGCCAAGGGGTGTCCTTGAATCAACGCTCGTCATCAACACGATCCACCGGTGTCACGTCCGCAGCAAACCGCCTGGCACAACCTTCCGGCGGCGGAGTGCCTGCAACGGCTTGAGGGCAGCGACCAGGGGCTGAGCACCGCCGCCGCCGCCCGGCGCCTGGCGGACCTGGGCCCCAACAAGCTGGAGCTCAGCGCCGGCCGCAGCGCCCTGGAGATCCTCTGGGACCAGTTCAGCAACGTGATGCTGATCATGCTGCTGGCGGTGGCGGCGGTGTCCGCCGCGGTGTCGCTGCACCAGCAGGAGTTCCCCAAGGACGCCATCGCCATCCTGGTGATCGTGGTGCTCAATGGCCTGCTGGGCTACCTGCAGGAGAGCAAGGCCCAGCAGGCGCTGCTGGCCCTGCGGGACATGGCCCAACCCCTGGTGCAGGCGCGCCGCGATGGCGAGTGGCAGCGGCTCTCCAGTGAGCTGCTGGTGCCGGGCGACCTGATTCGCCTGGAGGCGGGCGACCGCATACCCGCGGACGCCCGGCTGCTGGAGGTGGCCGACCTGGGGGTGCGGGAGGCGGCCCTCACCGGCGAAGCCGAGGCGGTGTTCAAGCAGGCGGAGCTGCTGCTGGAGGCCGACACACCGGTGCTGGAACGCCAGAACTGCCTGTTCCAGGGCACGGAGGTGGTGCGGGGCCGCGGCCTGGCGGTGGTGACCGCCACCGGCATGGCCACCGAGCTGGGGCAAATCGCCGAACTGATCAACACCGCTGGGGGCGAGAGCACCCCGCTGCAGGAGCGCCTCGATGGCCTGGCCAAGGTGCTGGTGGGCAGCGCCCTGGCCCTGGTGGCCGTGGTGGTGCTGCTGGGCTGGCTGATGGGGCAACCGCTGCTCAACCTGCTGGAGGTGTCGCTGTCGATGGCGGTGGCGATCGTGCCGGAGGGCCTGCCCGCGGTGATCACCGTGACCCTGGCCATCGGCACCCAGCGCATGGTGCGCCGTGCCGCCCTGATCCGGCGGTTGCCGGCGGTGGAGGGGCTCGGTTCGGTGACCGTGATCTGCTCCGATAAAACCGGCACCCTCACCCAGAACCGCCAGGTGGTGCAGGAGTTGCGGGTGGGCACCGAAGCGGTGGCCGTGGGCGGCCAGGGCTACGAACCCAGCGGCAGCCTCAGCACCGCCGGCCTGGAGCCCCCCGCGGGCGCCCGCGGCGGTGCCGTCGCCGGCGCCCGCGAGCTGCTGCTGCAGGCGGGGGTGCTCTGCAGCGACGCCGAACTCAAAACCCAGGCCGACGGCAGCTGGGACATCCTGGGCGACCCCACCGAGGGGGCCCTGGTGGTGGTGGCGGCCAAGGCCGGCATCGATGGCTTTGCCCTGCGCAGCCGCTACCGCCGCGCCGCCGAAATCCCCTTCAGCTCCGAGCGGCAGCTGATGGCGGTGTGGGTGGATGACCCCCAGTGCGAGCTGCAGACCCCGCTGGGGGGCTGCGCCACCAGCACGGGGCGGCTGCTGATCAGCAAAGGGGCCCCCGAGGTGATCATCGGCCTGTGCGACCGCTGGATCGATGGCGGTGGCGTGGCACCGATGGCGGAGGAGCAACGGCAATGGTGGCTGCAGCAAGCCCGCGACCTGGCGGCCTCCGGCCTGCGGGTGCTGGCTTTCGCCTGCGCCCCGAACCACCCCAGCCCCGACCACGACCTGGATGATCAGGTGCTGCTGGGGCTGATGGCCCAACTGGATCCGGCCCGGCCGGAGGTGGCCACCGCCGTGGCCACCTGCCGCGAAGCGGGCATCCGGCCAGTGATGATCACCGGCGACCATCCCCTCACGGCGCGGGCGATCGGCGCCTCCATCGGCCTGGCCCCCGCCGACGGCGAGGTGGTGCTGGGCAGGGAGCTGGAACGCTGCGACGACACCCAGCTCAGGGAGGTGGTGGCCCGCTGCAGCCTCTATGCCCGGGTGCCACCCGAGCAGAAGCTGCGCATCGTGAAGGCCCTGCAGGCCAATGGCCAGGTGGTGGCCATGACCGGCGACGGCGTCAACGACGCCC
>RHBP01000103.1 GCA_010030955.1 Synechococcaceae bacterium WBB_10_009
CCCTGCGCCGTGACCACAGCCCTGGTGAGCAGCGGCCTGCCGGCGGGGCGGTTTTGCTTTGAGGGGTTCCTGCCCCCCAAACCCACCCAACGGCGCGCCCGCATCCGCGAACTGGCCGGTGAAGCGCGCACGCTGGTGCTGTTTGAGGCACCCCATCGGCTGGTGCCCCTGCTGGAGGATCTGCTGGCGGAGCTGGGGGAGCGGCCCGTGGCGGTGACCCGCGAACTCACCAAACGCCACGAGCAGCAGGTGGGGCCCACCCTGAGCAGCGCCCTGGAGCATTTCCGGGGCCACAGCCCCCAGGGGGAATTCACCCTGGTGCTGGGGGGGGCGCCGGCGGAGGCGGCGGAAGCCCGCAGCGAGGCGGAGCTGCTTGAGGATCTGCAGGCGTTGCTGGAGCAGGGCCTCAGCCGCAATGAGGCGGCACGGCAGCTGGCGCAGCAAACGGGCCTGGCCAAACGGGAGCTCTACGCTCTGCTCCATCAAGGCGGGGAGGCCAACTGATGCTGCTGCGCCTGCGCCTGCTGATGGCCAGCCTGGGGGGTGGAGCCCTGCTGCTGCTGCTGCTCTGCCTGGGGGCTCAGAACCTCGACAAGCGCGCCAGCCTCAACCTGGGGGTGGGCCGCACGGCCGAGTTGCCCACGGGGTTTTTGGTGGGCATCGCGTTGGTGATCGGCGTGATCAGCGGCGGCACCGCCACTGCGCTGCTGCTGCCCCGCGGCGATCAGACGCCCGGCAACGAATAAAGGGCGCCGCCCTCAATCACCAGGCGGGTGATGCCCTGGGCCACCAAATAAGAAGAGCGGCGCTGCAGCACCTCGCTGTCGGGCACCTTGATCACCCGCTGGCTGCGGCCGCACTGGCGCTTGGCCTGGCGGGGATTGGTGAACAGCATCAGGGCCTGCAGCTCGAGCTCCTCCTCCGGCAGGGCGCCCAGCTCGGGGAACTCGCGCAGGGGCTTGGCCTGCAGCTCCACGGTCTTGTCCACCAGCATGTAGACGCTGCTGGGCAGCAGGCCCGGTTGCAGCGGCTTGGTCTGGGGCCGTTCGCCCTGGGGCAGGGAAAAGGCTGGTGCCGGATCGGCAAGCTCGGCCTCCAGGTCAGCCTCGTCGTCGTCGAGGCCGTCATCGGCAAAATCGTCGTCGTCGTCGCCGAACTCATCGGCATCATCGATGGCCAGCACCCCGGCATCGTCATCGGCCGGATCGGGCTCCTCAGCGGCCGGCTCTGTCACGGCGACCTCAACAACGGGCTCCGCCTTGGCCGATCGCCCCTGCTTGCGGCTTGCCGCCATCTCCTCGGGGCTGAGGGCGGCCTTGACCACACGGCTCACGGTGTTGGGGCTGCAGCCATAGGCCTCCGCCAGCGCCTGGGCGGTGTCCCCCTGCCGGTAACGGGCCACCAGCTCCTGCTTTTGGCTGTCGGTGAGCCGGGGAGCGGGCATCGGGCAAGGGTGCGCAGCACACCACCATAGAAGCCAAGACCAGGGCTGACGCCCAGACTCCGGCTGCCACAATGGCTTTGGCTGGGAAGCCCGGCCGCCAAGCTCCCTTAGCTCAGCTGGATAGAGCAGCTGCCTTCTAAGCAGCCGGTCGATGGTTCGAGTCCATCAGGGGGCGTTCTCAGAGCCTGGCGGAACTGATCCAGTCGGCGCGGGGATCGCTGGAGCGGGCGGCCCGCAGCTGCTCGAGCAGCTGACGCTCCTGCTCGCTGTAGCTGGCGGGTTGTTTGAGGCTCAGGCTCAGCAGCAGATCACCGCGCCCCCCCTGCTGGGGCCAGCCCTTGCCCTTGAGCCGCAGGCTGCGGCCCACCGCCATGCCCGGTGGCACGGTCACCGTGGCTTCGCCATCGGGGGTGGCCACGCGCACGTCGCCGCCGAGGGCCAGCTCATCGAGGCTCAGGGGCAGCTCCGCCTTGAGCTGATCGCCATCGAGGCTCCACACCGGGTGGTCCTGCAGCTGCAGGTTGAGGTACAGATCTCCGCGGCGGCCGGTGCCGGGCTGCAGGTTGCCCTTGCCCTTGAGCCGCAGGCGGCTGCCGGGCTTCACGCCGGCGGGGATGCGCACCTGCACGCGCTCGTCGTTCACCGCCAGGGTGCGCTCGCAGCCGCGGAACGCCTCCGAAAAGGTGAGGCTGATGGTGGCCTCGGCATCCAGGTTCACCGGGGCCGCACGGCCGGCGCCGGGGCCGGCAAAACCGCCCGGGCCAAAACCACTGCCAAAGCCACCACCGCTGAAGCCCCCGGGGAAGCCGCTGCCGAAGCCGCCACCGAAGCCCCCCGGGGCGCCGGCGAAGCCGCCACCGCCGGGCCCACCGAAGCGGCCGAGCAGATCGTTGATGAAATCGTCGAAATTGCCGTAGCGGCCGAAATCCACATCCACACCGGCGCCGCCACCACCACCACCGGCCTGGCTCCAGTACTGGCCAAACTGCTCGTAGCGGCGGCGCTTATCCGGATCGGAGAGCACCTCATAGGCCTCGCTCACCTCCTTGAACTTGGCCTCAGCGCCTTTGTCGCCGGGGTTCACATCCGGGTGGTACTGGCGGGCCAGCTTGCGGAAGGCCTTCTTCACCGTGTCGGCATCGGCGCCACGCTCCACGCCGAGCACCTTGAAGTAATCGCGGTATCCGTTGGCGCTCATCGCTGCTGCTGGGGACGACCAAAGGACAGGCCTGCCTCCAGTCTCCCAGCTGCAGCGGCGGCCGCGGCATCGCCCCTGGGGCGGAAGGCCGAACGCCCCTAACCTCAGGGCCAGCCATTCCGCCGCCATGCCCAGCGCCCACCGGCCGACCCACCCCGGCAGCCGCCGCCTGCTGCAGCTCGGGGCCGGCCTGCTGCTGGCGGGGGCCACCCTGGTGGCACCGGCGGCCTGGGCCGAGGGGCCCACCGCCAAGCAGCCGGCCTCCACTGCCGAGCAGCTGCGCCTGGCCGACCACCTCAAACGGGTGGGGATGATCTTCTACGGCGCCTGGTGGTGCGGCCATTGCCAACACCAGAAGGCCCTGTTCGGCACCCCCGCTGAGGCCCAGCTGCCCTACGTGGAGTGCGACAAGGACGACAACGGCCGCCAGCGCTGCAACGCCGCCAAGGTGCGGGCCTACCCCAGCTGGGACTACCAGGGCGAGCGGCGGGAAGGGGTGCTGAGCCTCGATGAGCTGAAGCTCTGGAGCGGCTACCGCAGCAGCCGGTGAGGCCCCAGGCGATGGACGCAGCGGTTCCGGTGGTGGGCATCTGCGGGCCCTCCGCCGCCGGCAAAACGATGCTGGCCGCCGACCTCTGCCGCCGGCTGCAGGAGCGCCGCCACCGCAGCCTGGTGCTGGCCTGCGACAACTACTACCGCACCGATTGGGACCCCCACGGCCGCTTTGGCTTCGACACGGTGGAGGCCATTGATCTGCCCTGCCTGCGCCAGGAGCTGGCGGCCCTGCGCGCGGGCACCTGCCAGTCGCTGCGCACCTACGACATGGCCACCCGCCGGGCCGGCCGCCGGCCCCTGGGCGGCGAGCCCCCGGAGCTGGTGCTGCTGGAGGGGGCCTATGGGCCGCAACCTTTCCTCAACGACGGCACCTTTGCCCTGCTGGTGTATGTGCAGACGCCGCTGGCGCTGCGGATCGTGCGCCGGTTACGCCGCGATCAACAACAACGGCAGCGCTCAGCCCGCTACGTGCTGCGGCAAACCCTGCTGCAGACCATTCCCGGCGAACGCCACTTCATCCGGCCCCTGCGCGATCACGCCGACCTGGTGGTGCACGATCCGCAGCGAAGCGTGGCAGACCTCACGGAGCAAATCGTGCAAATGCTGGGGGCTCGCTAATCGCCAACGGCCACACTTGACAGCGCCAGACAATAGGCATGGCGAGCACGATTCTCCATGCGCTGGCTGTTTTCACTGTTCCGCAGAAAGCCCCAACAGGAGCCGGAAGCCTCGGCGATCGTGGCGGCCGCGCGCATCAAGGCCGATGTGCACCACCAGGTGGAGAACCTCGAGAAACTCCACCAGGGGCCGAAAGGTGGCGTCTACACCGTGGACGACCAGGGCCGCAAGACCTACCTCAAAACCTTCACCGGCCCCCGCGGCGGCAAATACGCCATCGATTCCCAGGGCCGCAAGCGCTACATCCGCTCCTGATCCCCAGCGCCATTCCCCACCATGGTTGGCATCACTCGGATCCATGCCGTGCGCCAGAACAATTTGCGCATCGTGCACATCGCCCAAGCCCAGGCCGAAGCACTCAAGCAAGAGCTCAAAGCGAAGGGCTTCGTTGTTGAACATGTGGAGCAGCTGTAGAGCGCGCCGCAAACCACAGCCGGCAAGGATGGGATGGTTGAAGGGGCCTTCCAGCCCCCATGGATCATTTGGGTGATAAGGCTGATCTCACCCCATCTCCCTTAAGGGTGTCAGGCAGCCACGGGGGCGGCTTGACGGGAGAAACGAACGATGTTGTTCGCTGTTACGGGTTTGCTCTGACCGAGCAGGCTTCAGTCACTCTCCTCATGCCCCGTCGAAACCATTGCAGCCCCGCGGTGATCCCCAGTGGAAGCCGGAACGACCAGGAAGATCAATGGAGCTGAGCGGAATCGAACCGCTGTCCGAAACACCGGTGTGAGCCACCTAGTCCGGCCGAAACCGGACTCCTTCATTGTGGCAGCAGCAACCACGGGCGGCAGGGGGGCATGACCGAACAGGCGCTACTACGGGGCACCGCCGTGCTGCCGCCCGGCCTGGAGGAGGCCGGCGCCGCGGAGCTGGCGGAGCTGGGGGCCAGCGGCCTGCGCCCCCTGCACCGCGCCGTGGCCTTTGAAGCAGACCTGGCCTGCTTCTACCGGATGCAGCTGCAGGCACGGCTGCCGTTTCGGCTGCTGCGCCAGCTGGCCAGCTTCCCCTGCCGCAGCCGCGAGGAGCTCTACCGGGGCGTGCAGCGCGCCGCCGACTGGGACCAGTGGCTCCCCCCGCAGCTGAGTTTCCGGGTGGATGCCACCGGCAGCCTGCCGGGCCTCTCCCACTCCCACTACAGCGCCCTGCAGGTGAAGAACGCGCTGGTGGATTGGCAACGCCAGCACTGGGGCAGCCGCTCTTCGGTGGACCTTGAGCAGCCCGACATCAGCCTGCACGTGCACCTGGGGGGCGGCATGGCCCAGTTGAGCGTGGATGGCAGCGGCGAGAGCCTGCACCGCCGCGGCTACCGGCCCCGCCAGGGCCTGGCCCCCCTCAAGGAAAACCTGGCGGCGGGACTGATCCGCCTCACCGGCTGGGATGGCAGCGTGCCCCTGGCCGATCCGCTCTGCGGCTCCGGCACACTGCTGATCGAAGCTGCTTGCGGCGCCCTGGGCATCCATCCAGGCCTGGAGCGGCGCTACGCCCTGGAGCGCTGGCCCGACTTCAACGACCCCCTCTGGAGTGCGCAGTGCCAGGCCGCCGCCGCGGCGCGGCGCAACACCCTGGCCAACGGGCAGGCGCTGGCACCGATCGTGGGCAACGAGGCCGATCCGCTGGTGCTGGAGCAGGCCCAGGCCAACGCCGATGCCGCCGGTGTCGCCCCCTGGCTGCAGCTGCAGCAGGGCGACTGCCGCGACTTTGAGCCCCCCGGCGGGCCCGGGGTGCTGGTGTGCAACCCGCCCTACGGCGAGCGCATCGGGGAGCGCGATCAGCTCGAGCAGCTCTACGCCGACCTGGGCGCCATGGTGAAACAGCGCTGCGGCGGTTGGGACCTGTGGCTGCTGAGCGGCAACCCCGAACTCACCGGAGCCCTGCGCTGAAAGCCAGCCGCCGCATCCCCGTGAGCAATGGCGGCATCGACTGCCGCTGGTTGCACTACGCCATCCGCTGACCAAACCGGCCAGCCCCAGCACAATCAACACAGCTCCGCCCCGGCCCCATGCCCCTGCTGGCCATCAACATCAACACCCTCAACGTGACCCACGAGGAGGGTTGAGCCTGCCGCCGCTGTGCCGCTGGCTCAACGGCCGAGCAGCGCCCGGGTGGTCTTCGTGAGGCCCGCCATGGTTTCCGGCAGGTAGGGGCCGCGGGTGAGCCAGCCGCCGATGCGCAGCATCACGCCGCTGAGCAGCAGATTGACCCCCACCAGCGCCAGGGCCGCCTGGGGCCAGGCCCAGCCCAGCTGACCGTGCCACCACAGCAGCAGCGCCAGCTCCGCCGCCACCAACGCCAGC
>RHBP01000104.1 GCA_010030955.1 Synechococcaceae bacterium WBB_10_009
GCAGCTCCAGCAGGCTGCGGCAATCCGCCAACAGGGCCGACACCTTGTCCAAGCGCAGCAGATCCTCGGGATCCGCCTCCGGCGGCGTGCCGCTGTGGTCGAGCTGCAGCTGCATCGCCCCCAAGCGCTGCTCCAGCTTGAGCAGCCGCTGCGACAGGGCGGCCACCGTCTGGGCCAGATCCTCCGTGGTGCGTGTGATCCGGAAGGACACCGATTCGGCGGTCATGGGGCCTGAAAACAACTGGCCCCGATCACACCACAGAAATCCATGGCCAGCCAGCAGACTCGGGCGGTGATCGCGGCTCCGCCCATGGGCACCCCCCTGCACCTGCTGGCCTACCTGTTGGCTGGCCTTGGGGGCGGATTGCTGGCCCTGCGCAGCGGCATCCCGGCGGCCCCCCTGGCTGGAGCCCTGCTGGGGGCAGGGCTGGTGAGCCTCAGTGGACGGCTGGAGCTGGCCCAATGGCCCCTGGGCACCCGCACCGCCCTGGAGATCGGCATCGGCACGGTGATCGGCACCAGCCTCACCAACGCCGCCCTCTCCGAACTGCGGCAGCTGTGGAAACCGGCGCTGCTGATCACCGTCAGCCTGGTGGCGGCGGGCCTGGTGGTGGGGCTGCTGTGCAGCCGCCTGCTGGGCATGGACCCGCTGGTGGCGCTGCTGGGGGCCGCCCCGGGGGGCATCAGCGGCATGAGCCTGGTGGGCGCCGAATTCGGCGTGGGGGCTTCGGTGGCGGCCCTGCACGCCGTGCGGCTGATCACGGTGCTGCTGGTGCTGCCGATCACGGTGCGGCTGCTGGTGGGACCCGCCACACCCCCTGGATGAGCGGGGCGACCATCGTTACCTTGGGCGCCACGCCCCACCTGGATCCAATGGCTCGCCTCCAACCCGCCCGCCTCCTGGCCCTGGCCCTGTTGGCCGGCGCCAGCTGGTGCAGCGGGCCCGCCCTTGCCCAGGGTGTCGACCTCAGCTCCCCAGCCGCCAAAGGGGCCCGGGTGTACTGCAGCATGCGCAGCTCCGGCAACAGCCACGAGGTGAGCTGGACTGCGGCCTACGCCCTGATCAAACGGCAGAGCGCGTCGCTGTTCAAAACCTCACCGGAGCACGCCGCGGTGATGATCACCGAAGCCGTGGTCAACAACCCCGGCAGCTTCCCCGACTGCGGCAAATACCTCGGTGATCTCTACACCAACACGGTCAATCGTCAGAAGCAGGCTGCTGAAGGCTCTGGCCCCGCCACCACCACAGCCGGCACGGCCCCGGCCGCGTCTCCGGTCGCGGCGAGCACCAGCAGCCCCGCTCCGGCCGCCGGTCCGCGCGATCGCTACGCCTACTAAACACCCCTGGGCCCTGGGTCTGGCGTTGCTGCTGGGGGGATGCCTCAGCGCCCCGCCGGAGCCGGGCCAGCGCATCGCCGCACCGGGGGACTGCCTGCGCCAGGTGCGGATCGCGGAACTCGACGCCGCGCTGCAGCGCTGCAATGCCGTGGTGGCGGCCCTGCCGAATGAGCCCCAACCCCGCAACGACCGCGCCCTGCTGCACAGCCTGGCGGGCAACAACGCCGCCGCCTGCCGCGACAGCGTCGCGGCGGCAAACCTGCTGAAACGGCAGGGCAGCCAACGGCCCGATGCGGTGCTCGTGGAGGAGATCCAACTGCGGCAGCGCAGCTGCCAGCGGCTGGCCCAGCGGCGGCCGCTCACCACTCCGCCAGCAACTGCCGCACCATCGCCGGCAGCGCCTGCCGCTGCAACGCCATAGGGCGGCGCTGCAGCAGCAGCTCAATGCGCTCGGCCTTGCTGGCGATCAGCCCATCCACCAGCTGGTCCGCCAACCCCAGCTGCAGCCAATGGCTCTGCAGGCTGGCCCCCATGCCGATGCGGTGGCAGCGGTCCTCCGCCTGCTCAGCATCACCGGGGGTCCAGGGGCGCTCCAGCAGCACCACATGGCGGGCACGGTGCAAGGTGAAGCCCAGGCCCCCGGTGCCGAAGGTGCTGATCAACAGCCGCTCGCGCCCCGACTGGAAGCGATCCACCAACCGCTGGCGGTCGGCCACGGGCTGGCGGCCCGTGAGCAGCACGCCCCCCAGCTGGGCCTGCAGCAGCTGCGCCGGTGCCACAAAGGCGGTGAACAGCACCACGCTCTCCCCCTGGGCCAACAGCTGCTGCAGCAGCGCTAGCGCGGCCGGCAGCTTGTGGTCGGCGGCGATCTGACGCAGGGCGGTGAACACCGCCAGGGCCTCCGCATCGCGGCGCACCAAGCCGGCGGCAGCACGGCGCCGGTAGTCCTCCACCGCAAGGCTGAGGCGGTGCTCAAACCCCTGGGCCCGCTGGGCGTCGAGGTCGATGGGGTGCAGCTGCCGCCGCTTGGGGGGCAGGTCGAGGCAATCCTGTTTGCGGCGGTGCAGCAACAGCGGCCGCGTCAGGCGGCGCAGCTCCTCCAGGTGCGTGGCCCCCTGGGCCAGCCACTGGCGCTGGCCGCCGCGCTCACTCCAGTGCCCGAGGCAGTAGCGCTCCTCAAAGGCCCGCTGGTCGACGGCAAGCGGGTGGCCGATGGCGGCCAGCAGGGGAAACAACTGGGCCGGGCGGCCGTTTTTCATCGGCGTGCCCGTGAGCAGCCAGGCGGCACGCAGGCGCGGGTGGCGGCTCAGCCGCAGGAAGGCACGGGTGCGCTGGCTGCTGAGGTTCTGGGCGTAGTGGGCCTCATCGGCGATCAGCACCGTGCCGGCCTCGGGCAGGTCGGCGGGGAGCTGGGCCCAGCTCAGCAACTCCAACCGCAACTGCAGGGCGGCGGCCTCCTGGCGCCAATGGGCATGCAGGCCACTGGGGGCGATCACCACGATGCGGCAGCCGGCGGCACGCACCAGGGCCCGGGCCGCCACCAGGGCGGTGAGCGTTTTGCCCACGTTTTGCCCAGCCCCATGGCATCGGCCAGCAGGGCACCGCGGCGGGCCAGCAACCAGCGCACGGCGGCACGCTGGTGGGCGAACAGCTGCCGCCCATCGGGAAGGGGCTGGCCGAGATCCGCCGCCGCCACCAGCTCCCGGTGCGGGGGCAGGGGGGGCAGCGGCTGCTGCAACCAGGCGAACCACTGGGGCAGGGGCGGCTCCAGGGCGAAGCGCTGGCCGAACTGGCGCTGCAGCACCGCCGCCGCCTCCAGGGGAAACTCCCAGCAGCCCAACCGCGAACTCCAGCGGCCCCGCGGCCGCACGGCCCGCAGCTGCGCCTGGGTCACCGCATCGAAGGGCAGCAGCAGCTGAATCGTGCCGGTGTCACCCAGGCGCATCACACAGCGCTGCGGCACCGGCGGGCTGGTTCGCGCAACAGCTATCAAATTAGCGGCCCACGCCGTGGGCGCAAGTTTTCCCAAACATCGGCCAAACTGCAGTCTTCGACACATTGACATCCAAGCCACTGCGGGCAGACTCGCGGCAACCGATCCGATCGGATGCACGCCAGGGATGCAGTTTTCCTTGAAGATCTGTGCCCCAAACTTCGTGTCCGCCGCTGGCGACAATCACTGCATAGCTATACCCACAAAACCTGCATTTACTGCGGCAAACCATCCGAATCCATCGACCACGTGCTGCCCCAAAGCCGCGGCGGGCTGAGCATCACTGAAAACTGCGTGCCGGCCTGCCTGGCCTGCAACGGCCACAAAAGCGATGCCGACGCCTTTGAGTGGTATCGGCGCCAGCGCTTCTACGACCCACGCCGGGCCATGGCGATCCGGGCCTGGGTGGATGGCGACCTGCGGTTGGCCATGCGCCTGCTGCAGTGGGCCAATCCGCAGCTGCAACCCGAGCAGGACGCCCAGCGGGACACGCCGCGCAACACCCCCGCCCGATCGCCCATCCCCCTCCACGGCGGGATGCTGCACCCCCAGGCGGCCTGAGGCCGGGCGACCGCCCTACCAAACCCGGCAGGCGGCGGCACCGTTGTGGCGCTGGCAGATGTCAGCTTGGGACTGGGGCTGCTCCGGCACCAGCAGCAGGGCGGTAAGGGCAGCGGCAACCACCGCCGGCACCACCAGCTGGCCAAGCCGCAACCGGGGCATGGAGGCCGGCAGGGCAGCGGGAAGCGCAGTGGGGAGAGTCGAGGCGAAGGGAGTAGAGAAACAGGAGGCCGTCACGGAACCGGTGCAGCAGTGATACAGGTGTACTCATGACCGGTGCGGCTGTCAACCCCCGCTCCCGGGTGCTGGTGATTGGCGGTGGCTACAGCGGTTTGCGCGTCGGCCGGGCCGCCGCCGCCCTCGGCGCCCAGGTGTGGCTGACCCGGCGCAGCGACAACCCTGAGCCAACCGCCAGCACCGGCGAACCGCCCCTGCACTGGCTCCCCTACGACAGCAGCCAAGGGCCGCCGGCCGCACCCCCGAGCGACCTGACCCACGTGCTGGTGACCACCCCTCCGGCCGCAGATGGCGATGCGGTGATCGACCACTGGCTAGGGCCGCTGCGGCAACAGCCTCTGCAATGGCTGGGCTACCTCTCCACCACCGGGGTCTACGGCGACACCGGCGGCGCCTGGGTGGATGAAACCAGCCCCACCACGCCGGGACTCGCCCGCAGCCGCCTGCGGCTGGAGAGCGAACAACGCTGGCTGGCCAGCGGGCTGCCGGTGCAGAGCTTTCGGCTACCCGCCATCTACGGGCCGGGGCGCTGCCCGTTCAACCAGCTGCGCCAGGGCGGCGCGCGGCTGATCCACAAACCCGGCCAGGTGTTCTGCCGCATCCACGTGGACGACATCGTGGGGGCGCTGCTGCACTGCGCCGCGCGGCCCGTGGAGCAGCGGCCGCCGGTGGTCAACGTCAGCGATGACGCCCCCTGCCCCTCCAGCGAAACCCTCGGCTATGCGGCCCATCTGCTGGGCTGCAAGCTGCCGCCGGTGCAGCGCTTTGATGCTGTGGCCCCCAGCCTCAGCCCGATGGCCCTGAGCTTCTGGGCCGACAACCGCCGCGTCAGCAACGGGCTGCTGTGCAACGAGCTGGGCTACCGGCTGCGTTATCCCAGCTACCGCGAAGGCTTCGCCGCCAGCCTGCGGGAGGAGAACGCCTCAGGTCTTGCGTGATGGAATGGATCCCGGCCCGGGGGCATCAGGGTCGGGCACGAAGGGCACCCCCAGATCGTGCAGCATCCGGTTCCAGTGCACATCCACCCAACCGCTCTGCACGCCCTTCACCAGGCCAAAGCCCATGGCCAGCAACAGCACCCAGCGCAGCATGCCCACCCAAGCCAGCCCGGCTCAGGCTAGGGGCACCCGCCTGGCGGTGGCCCTGGGGGATCCGGCCGGCATCGGCGCCGAGGTGGTGCTGAAGGCCCTGCACGGCTGGCCGCCTGAGCAACCGCCGCCGCTGCTGGTGGGCTGCCGCCGCTGGCTGGAGCAGTGCTACGCGGATCTGCGCCCCCGGAGCACCGAGCCCCTGGCCGATCCCGCCCAGCTGGAGCTGCTCGACCTGCCGCTGCCCAAGCCGGTGCACCCGGGCCAGGCGGGGGCCGCCGGCGGTGACGCCAGCTTCCACTGGCTCACCGCCGCCACGGAGCTGGTGCAGACCGGCCGCTGCAGGGCCCTGGTGACGGCCCCGATCGCCAAGCATGCCTGGCATGCCGCCGGGCACCCCTACCCGGGCCAAACCGAACGGCTGGCGGAGCTGGCGGGGGTGGCTGAGGCGGCAATGCTGTTCACCGCCCGCTCCCCCCAGGGGAGCTGGCGGCTCAACACCCTGCTGGCCACCACCCACATTCCGCTGGCGGCGGTGCCGGCCGCCCTCACGCCGAAGCGCATCAACGCCAAGCTCGATCTGCTGCTGCAGTTCTGCCAGCGCTTCCAGCCCCGACCGCGCCTGGCGGTGGCCGGCCTCAACCCCCACGCCGGCGAAGCCGGGCAGCTGGGAGCGGAGGAGCAGGGGTGGCTCAACGGCTGCCTGGAGGACTGGCGGCAGCGACACCCCCAAGCCTCCCTGGAGGGCCCCCTGCCGCCGGACACCTGCTGGCTGGAGGCCGCCAGGGCCTGGCGGGGCGACGGCAAAGCCGCCGCGGCCGATGGCTACCTGGCGCTGTACCACGACCAGGGCCTGATC
>RHBP01000105.1 GCA_010030955.1 Synechococcaceae bacterium WBB_10_009
GTGCAGCAGGCGATCGGGAGTGCCCCTGAAGCGGTTGCTGCGGGCGCTGCTGCTCCATTGGCTCACGCTGCCTGTGCCGCTCCAGTTGCCGCTGCCGCTCGGCAAAGCGGGCCCGGTCGCTGTCGCTGAAGCGGTCGATGCAGTGGTGGCAGCTGATCCCTTCGCGGTAGGCGGGGTGGTGCAGCTCCTCGGGTGCCAGGGGCAGGCCGCAGGCAAAGCAGAGGCTGTGGCTGCCGGGCTCCAGCCGGTGGTTGACCGTGACGCGCTGGTCGAACACGAAGCATTCGCCCTGCCAGCTGCTGCGCTCCTCGGGGATCTCCTCGAGGTAGCGCAGGATGCCCCCCTGCAGGTGGTGCACCTGCTCAAACCCCTGCTGCAGCAGATAAGCAGTGCTCTTCTCGCAGCGGATGCCGCCGGTGCAAAACATGGCGATCGCCTTGGGCTTGCGCTGCTCCACCAGGGGCCGCAGGGTGCTCTCCACCCAGGCGGGGAACTCGCGGAAGCTGCCGGTGCCGGGATGGATCGCCCCTTCAAACGTGCCCACCGCCACCTCGTAGGCGTTGCGGGTGTCCACCACGAGGGTGTCGGGGTCGGCGATCAGCGCATCCCACTGCTGGGACGGCACGTAGGTGCCCACCTGCTCCGCCGGCTTCACGGTGGGGCAGCCCATGGTCACGATTTCGCGCTTGATCCGCACCTTGAGGCGGAGGAAGGCCTGCTCGGGCGCCTTGCTCAGCTTGGCCTCCAGCTGCCCCAGGCCGGGCAGCTGCCGCAGCCGGTCCAGCAGCCGCTGCACCCCGGGCGCCAGACCGCTCACCGTGCCGTTCACCCCCTCCTGGGCCAGCAACACCGTGCCCCGCAGGCCGGCGGCCTCCCCCAGCCGCTTCAGCTCCGCCTGCAGGGCCGGCAACACGGCAGCATCCAGGGCGGTGAAGCCGTAGAAGGCCGCCACCTGCACGGTCATGCCGGCACGGGCTGCTCCCAGGCGCTAACCCCGGCGGCCGCCAACAGCTCCCGGTCGGCCGCCACATCGGGGTTGCCGGTGGTGAGCAGGGTGTCGCCGTAGAAGATCGAATCGGCGCCCGCCAGCAGGCACAGCACCTGGGCCTCGCGGCTCATGGTCTCCCGGCCGGCGCTGAGGCGCACGCGGCTGTGGGGCATGAGGATGCGGGCCACGGCCACCATCCGCACCAGCTCCAGCGGATCCACGGGGGGTTGCTCCTGCAGCGGCGTGCCCTCCACCGCCACCAGGGCGTTGATCGGCACGCTCTCCGGGTGGGGGTTGAGGCTGGCCAGCACCTGCAGCAGCGAGGCGCGGTCGGTGAGGGTTTCGCCCATGCCGATGATGCCGCCGCAGCACATGGAGATGCCGGCCCGGCGCACCCGCTGCAGGGTTTCCAGCCGCTCCTGGTAGGTGCGGGTGGTGATGATCCGGTCGTAGTGCTCGGGGCTGGTGTCGAGGTTGTGGTTGTAGGAGGTGAGGCCCGCCTCCGCCAGCCGCTCGGCCTGGCTGTCGGTGAGCATGCCGGCGGTGACGCAGGCCTCCAACCCCAGCTCCCGCACGCCGCGCACCATGGCGAGCATGGCGTCAAAGGGGGCGCCGTCACGGATGTCGCGCCAGGCCCAGCCCATGCAGAAGCGGTGAGCGCCGGCATCGCGGGCGGCCCGGGCCCGCTGCAGCACCGGCTCCACCTCCAACTCCGGGCGGCCCGTCACGTCGCTGCTGTTGTGCATCGACTGGGGGCAATAGGCGCAGTCCTCCTCGCAGCCGCCGGTTTTCACGCTCAACAGCGACGCCAGCTGCACGCGGTAGCCGGGGTTGGCCTCGCGGTGCACCGCCTGGGCCCGCCACAGCAGCTCCATCAGGGGCAGCTCCAGCAGCGCCTGGATCTCGGCGGTGCTCCAGTCGTGGCGGAGCGGCAGGGGGGCGGCGGTCAAGGGGCGGGCGCTCCGGGGGAACAACGCAACGGCGAACGGTCAGGTCAGGCCCGACTCCACACCGCCGAAGCGGCGCTGGCGGTTTTGGTAATCGAGCAGGGCGGCGGTGAGGGCCGCTTCATCGAAATCGGGCCAGAGCACATCGGTGATGTGCAGCTCGGCGTAGGCCAGTTGCCAGAGCAGGAAGTTGCTGATGCGCTGCTCGCCGCTGGTGCGGATCAGCAGGTCGGGGTCGCGCTCACCGCTGGTGTGCAGCTGGGCGGCGAAGGCGGCCTCATCGATGTCGGCCGGATCGAGCTCGCCGCGGGCCACCTGCTGGGCCAGCAGCCGCGCGGCCCGCACCAGCTCGCGGCGGCCGCCGTAGTTGGTGCACACGTTGAAGTGGATGCCGGTGTTGGCGGCGGTGCGGGCGGTGGCATCGGCGATCAGCTGCTGCAGCCCCTCCGGCAGCTGCTCCAGATCCCCCAGGAAGCGGATGCGCACCTGCTCCTGCTCCAGGGCCTGCAGCTCCCGGGCCAGCACCCGCTCGAACAGGGCCATCAGGAAGCTCACCTCCTCCCCCGGGCGGCTCCAGTTTTCGGTGGAGAAGGCGTAGGCGGTGAGGGCGCCGATGCCCCAGTCGCTGCAGAGCCGCAGGGTGCGCTTCAGCGCCTCCACCCCCTCGCGGTGGCCCATCACCCGCGGCAGCTTGCGCTGGTTGGCCCAGCGGCCGTTGCCATCCATGATCACGGCCACATGGGCCGGCAGGCGGGCGGGATCGAGGCCGGCCGGCAGCAGGCAGCGCGAGGGTCGGTTGCCCTGAACGGAGGTGGTGGTCGCCAGGGAGCGACTCATGCGAGCGGGTCAGCCGTGTCGACGGACACGCTACGCCCAGCCGCCTTGGCGCCCGGCTTGGCCCCCTGGGCCAGGGCCTCCGCCAGCAGCTCCTGCAGGCGGCTGCTGGTGATCGGCCGCTCCAGGCGCCCCTGGCGGGCCAGCGACAGGGTGCCGGTTTCCTCCGACACCACGATGCAGAGGCAGCGGTCGAAGCGTTCGGTGATGCCCAGGGCCGCCAGGTGGCGGGTGCCGAAGCGGTTGAGCCCCTGGCGCGACAGGGGCAGGATCACCCCCGCCGAGAGGATGCGGTTGCCCTTCACCAGCACGGCGCCGTCGTGCAGGGGGGTGTCGAGGGCGAACAGGTTGAGCAGCAGGTCCACCGACAGCTGGGCATCGAGGGCGATGCCGGGATTGAGGAAGTCTTCGGGGCGCAGGTCGCTGCCCAGATCCACCACGATCAACCCACCGCGCCGCAGCTGCGACAGGCGCCCCGCCGCTTCGCTGAGCACGGGCACCGATCCGGAGGCCAACTTGTTGGCCCGCTGGCTGCCGAACAGCACATCCAACCGACCGGTGCCCAGCAGCTCCATCAGCCGCCGCAGCTCCCCCTGCCAGAGGATCGCCAGGGCCAGGCTGCAGGCCATCACCAGCGCATCGATCAGCTTGCTGGTGAGCGGCAGGTTGGCGTAGCGCTGCACCACCCAGGCCACCGCCACCAGGGTGAGGTAGCCGCGCAACAACCACAGGGTGCGGGGTTCGTTGACCCGCGCCAACAGCACCATGCCCAGGGCTGTGGCCAACAGCAGATCCAGCACCACCCCCAGCTGGATCAAGCCGAACACGCCCCCCACCGCTGCACCACCGCCGCGCCTGGGCTCAGGGTACCGGCCGCAGCCGTTCGGGCAAAACGTCGTAGCGCAGCAGTTCCTCTGGCTGCTCGCGCCGTTGCACCAGCTCCGCCTGGCCGTCGTGCACCAGCACCGCCGCCGGCCGCGGGATGCGGTTGTAGTTGGAGGCCATCGAGGCGTTGTAGGCGCCGGTGGCGAACACCGCCAGCACATCGCCGGTGGCGGTGGGGGGCAGGGCCAGGTCCTTGAGCAGCACGTCGCCGGATTCGCAGTGCTTGCCCGCCAGGGTCACGGTGTCGGTGGCGTCGGCCTCGGGGCGATCCGCCAGCACGGCCGTGTAGCGGGATTGGTAGGTGATCGGCCGCGGGTTGTCGCTCATGCCGCCATCCACCGAGAGGTAGGTGCGGATGCCGGGGATCTGCTTGCGGCTGCCCACGCTGTAGAGGGTCACCCCGGCGGTGGCCACCAGGGAGCGGCCCGGCTCACACAGCAGCCGCGGCAGGTCGAGGCCCCGCTCCTGGCAGGCGGCGGCCACCGCCTCAGCCACGGTGCGCACCCAGGCCTCGATCGACGGCGGATCGTCGCTCTCCACATAACGGATGCCCAGGCCGCCGCCCACGTTGAGGTCGCTCACCGGGTGGCCCAGGTCGCGGGCCAGCTTGAGGGCATCGGCCATCACCGCCGCCAGGTCGCGGTGGGGCTGCAACTCGAAGATCTGCGAGCCGATGTGGGCGTGCAGGCCGCTCACCTGGGCCCAGGCGCAGCCCTTGAGGTGCTGCAGCACCGCCTCCAGCTGGTCGGGGTCGAAGCCGAACTTGCTGTCCAGGTGGCCCGTGCGGATGTACTCGTGCGTGTGGCACTCAATGCCCGGGGTGAAGCGCAGCATCAGCCGCACCGGCTGGCTCGGCCCCAGGGCCTCCAGCTGCTCCAGGTCGAGCCAGTTGTCGGCCACCACGGTGACGCCCAGCTCCACCGCCAGGCGCAACTCCTCAGCGCTCTTGTTGTTGCCGTGGAACACGATCCGCTCCGGCGGCATGCCCCCCTGCACGGCGGTGAGCAGCTCCCCGGCCGACACCGCATCGAGCCCCAGGCCCTCATCGGCCACCACGGCGGTGATCGCCAGGCTGCTGTTGGCCTTGGAGGCGTACAGGGCCAGGGCGGCTCCGGGGTAGTGGCTGGCCAGGGCGTGGCGGTAGGCCTGGGCCGTGCCCCGCAGGGTGGCCTCATCCAGCACATACAACGGTGTGCCGTAGCGGCGGGCCAGGTCGCTCAGCAGGCATCCGCCCACCACCAGGCGCCCCTCCAGGTCGAGGCCGGTGGTGAGGGGGGTGAGGTTGCGGTTGGGGCTGGCGCTGTCGCGCCCGGCTTCGTAGGGCCGCAGGGCCACGGCGGCGGTGGGGGTGCTGGTCATCGGGCGATCCTAGGGAGACCCCCTGCGGCGCCTGCCGTGCCCCCCTCCACCCCCACGCCGCAGGCCCGGGCCCTGGGCCTGGAGCAGCTGCAGGCCTGCGTGGATCTGGATCAACGGGCCCTCGGCGGCCTGTGGACCGCCGGCCAGTGGCAGCGCGAGCTGGAGGACCCCCACCGCCCCTGCTGGGGCCTGCTCCAGGGCGATGCCCTGGTGGCCCTGGCCTGCGGTTGGCTGGTGGTGGATGAACTGCACATCACCGCCGTGGCGGTGGAGCCGGCCCAGCGGCGCCGGGGGCTGGGCCGGCAGGTGCTGGAGCTGCTGCTGGCCCAGGCGGCGGCCCTGGGGGCGGCCCACGCCACCCTCGAGGTCGCAGCCGGCAACGCCGCCGCCCTGGCGCTCTACGGCCGCTGCGGATTCAGCACCGCCGGTGTCCGTCGCGCCTACTACCGAAACGGAGACGATGCTCTGGTCCAATGGCGGCGGTTACAGGATGCGCAGGGGGTGCGGATTGCCGCCCTTTCCTGATGCGAACAACCGAAATTCTTTGGCGGCTGAATTGTTGAAATCAGGCCGGAGATCCCCTGCTGCGGCAATGGTTTTGGGCCCCAGCAGCGCTGCGCCACACACACCCATCCAACCCTGATAGGTTGGGAACACATGCGCGTGGTCCCGCCCCATGTTCGAGCGGTTTACCGAGAAGGCCATCAAGGTGATCATGCTGGCCCAGGAGGAGGCCCGCCGCCTTGGCCACAACTTCGTGGGAACCGAGCAGATCCTGCTGGGGTTGATCGGTGAGGGCACCGGCGTGGCCGCCAAGGTGCTCAAGTCGATGGGGGTCAACCTCAAGGACGCCCGCGTTGAGGTGGAGAAGATCATTGGCCGCGGCTCCGGGTTTGTGGCCGTGGAGATCCCGTTCACGCCTCGGGCCAAGCGGGTGCTGGAGCTGTCGCTGGAGGAAGCGCGCCAGCTGGGGCACAACTACATCGGCACCGAACACCTGCTGCTGGGCCTGATTCGCGAGGGCGAAGGGGTGGCGGCCCGGGTGCT
>RHBP01000106.1 GCA_010030955.1 Synechococcaceae bacterium WBB_10_009
AGATGTGTATAAGAGACAGGTCGAGCTCCTCCTGGCCGGTTTCGGCGCGGCGGGCGTTGGTGGCCACCCGCAGGAATTCCAGGTTGCTCACCCCGGGGATTTCCACCGGGTATTGGAAGCCCAGGAACACGCCGATGCGGGCCCGTTGCTCGGGGTCGAGCTCCAGCAGGTTGTCGCCGCGGTAGGTCACCGAACCACCGGTCACGGTGTAAGCGGGATGGCCGGCCAGCACCTTGGAGAGGGTGCTCTTGCCGCTGCCGTTGCGGCCCATCACCGCATGGATCTCGCCGGCGCGCACCGTCAGGTTCACCCCCTTGAGGATCGCCTTGTCCTCCACCCGCGCCTGCAGGTCGCGGATCTCAAGCAGCACGGGGGCGTCGGGGCGAATCACAGCGGAGCGGCGGGGAATCGGGGGGATGGGGAACGCAAACTGAAGCAGACCGGCGGGCGCAGGCGAATCAGCCCACGGAGCCCTCCAGCTTGAGGGCCAGCAGCTTGTCGGCCTCGGCGGCGAATTCCATCGGCAACTGGTTGAACACATCGCGGCAGAAGCCGCTCACCATCATCGAAACCGCCTCCTCAAAGCCGATGCCCCGGCTCTGCAGATAGAAGAGCTGGTCTTCGGAGATGCGGCAGGTGCTGGCCTCATGCTCCACCGAGGCTTGGGGCTGTTGGGAGCGGATGTAGGGGTAGGTGTTGGCGGCCGCCTGGTCGCCGATCAACATCGAATCGCACTGGCTGTAGTTGCGGGCCCCCACCGCCTTGGGGCCGATCTGCACCAAGCCGCGGTAGCTGTTGGCGGAACGGCCGGCGCTGATGCCCTTGCTCACGATCGTGGAGCGGCTGCGCGGGCCCACATGGATCATCTTGGTGCCGGTGTCCGCCTGCTGTTTGTTGTTGGTGAGCGCCACGGAGTAAAACTCCCCCACGGAATCGGCGCCCTGCAGCACGCAGCTGGGGTATTTCCAGGTGATCGCGGATCCGGTTTCCACCTGGGTCCAGGTCCAGCTGATCTTGCTGCGGTCACCGCGGCACTGGCCGCGCTTGGTCACGAAGTTGTAGATGCCGCCCACGCCGTTCTCATCGCCGGCATACCAGTTCTGCACGGTGGAGTATTTGATCGACGCATCGTCGAGGGCCACCAGCTCCACCACGGCGGCGTGCAGTTGGTTGGTGTCGAACATCGGCGCGGTGCAGCCCTCCAGGTAGCTCACCGAGGCGGCCTCCTCGGCCACGATCAAGGTGCGCTCGAACTGGCCGGTGTCGCCGGAGTTGATGCGGAAGTAGGTGGAGAGCTCCATCGGGCACTCCACCCCCTTGGGGATGAACACAAACGAGCCATCGCTGAACACCGCTGAGTTCAACGCCGCGAAGTAGTTGTCGTTGCTGGGCACCACCGTGCCCAGGTAGCGCTCGATCAGCTCCGGGTGCTCCTTCACCGCCTCGCTGATGGAGCAGAAGATCACCCCGTGCTCCGCCAGCTTCTCCTTGTAGGTGGTGGCGATCGAGACGCTGTCGAACACCGCATCCACGGCCACGTTGGAGAGCCGTTTTTGCTCGCTCAGGGGGATGCCGAGCTTGTCGAAGGTTTCCAGCAGCTTCGGATCCACCTCATCGAGGCTGGCTTTTTTGGCCTGCTGCTTGGGGGCGGCGTAATAGACGACGTCCTGGTAGTCGATCGGGGGATAGCCCAGGGCAGCCCAATCGGGTTCGCGCATCTGCAGCCACTGGCGGTAGGCCCGCAGGCGGAACTCCAACAGGAAGCTGGGCTCCTCCTTCTTGCTGGAGATCAAGCGCACCACGTCCTCGCTGAGGCCCTTGGCGATCTTTTCGGTTTCGATGTCGGTGACGAAGCCGTACTTGTACGGCTGACTCACCAGATCGCCAACGGCCTGCGGGCTGCTCATCGCCTCTGCCTCAACCGGCGGTCAGGGATTTGACCTCGTCCAGCGTGATCGTCTGCTTCTCGCCGCGGAAGGGATTGTCTTCGGTGAGGAACAGCATGCAGTGGCACTCCTTGCGCTCACGCATGGGCACGCAGGGGCAATTCCAGAAGGCCTGGGCCACCTCGGCTTCCTTGTCTTCGTAGTGGCGGCAGGGGCAGAGCGCACCGCCCAGCTCATCCTTGTGGCGGGCCAGGCCCTCCAGCACCACGGCGGTCACGCTGGGGTCGCTGCAGAAATAGGTGCCGGTGCGCTGGGCATAGGTTTCCGCAAACTTGCGGATCACCTCAAGGCTTTCGCTGCCGGTGGAGCTGGTGGCGGGGCTGGATTCGGCAGACATGGGCGCGGGAATGGGGCGGGCAGGGTCTGGGCCGGAACCGGCCGCCGAAGGGGTCCAACAGCACGGGATGGAGCCGGTGGGGCACCAACCAGTTACGAAACCCACGGGTTTCGCAAGTTGACCCTAAGGCAAGCGCGGATCGCTCGGGGCTGGGCGCCATTGTGGCCCTGAACGGACCCGACTCGTCAGCACCGGAAAGCCCGTGGCATGGTGTGGAGGTCAGAGTGCCCCATGAGCGCTTCCGCCCAGGCCCCCACCCGCGAAGCCGCCCTGACGCTGATGCTGCGCCAGGGGGAGGTCACTGCGGCACAGCTGGCCCAGGATCTGAACGTGTCCGTGCAGGTGATGCGCCGGCACCTGCGCTCCCTGGAGGAGGACGGCCTGGTGGAGGCCAGCCCCTGCAGCGAGGGGCCCGGGCGCCCCAGCAACCACTGGCGGCTCACCCCGGCCGGCCGGGGCCAATTCCCCGACGGCAGCGACGATTTCGCCCTGGGGCTGCTGAGCTCGATGGCCGCCAGCCTGCCCTCGGGCACGGTGGACCAGCTGCTGCAGCGGCAGGCCGCAGAGAAGGCCACCGACTACCGCCAGCGCATCGGCGCCGGCACCCTGCAGCAGCGGCTGGAGCGCCTCGTGGACCTGCGCCGCGGCGAAGGCTATGTGGCCGAACTGCGGCCCGACCCCGAAGGCCAGGGCTGGGTGATGAGCGAATTCCACTGCTCGGTGATGAAGATCGCCGAGCAGTTCCCCTGCGTGTGCGACCAGGAGCTGCAGCTGATCCGCCACACCTTTCCCGATTGCCAGGTGGACCGGGTGCATTGGCTGCTGGAGGGGGGCCAGGCCTGCGGGTTCCGGCTGCAGCCGTGCTGAGCGACGGGGATCTGGCGGAGCTGGAAAGCACCCTGCTGCCCGCCCTCGAGCGGCACCACCTGCGGCTCCTGGCCCACAGCCTGCGCTGCCTGCAGCAGGCCGCCGGCGACGGCGAACCGCTGCCGGATCCCCAGCGGCTCACGGCCTGGGCTGAGCGCCAGAGCAACCTGGCGGTGGATCCCACCTTCATTCCCGTGTTGGTGGAGCAACTGGCCAAGGCGGCCGTGCAACTCGAGCAGATCGCCCAGGAGCACGGCCGCGCCCCGCTTGAGCTGCAGATCGCCGACCTGGTGCATTGGGGGCAACGCCAGGCGGATCAGCGCTTGGCCCTCACACCACCAGAGCCGTAATCCCCCCCAGGGCCAGCAGGGCCGCCAGCACCCCCCGCCAACCGGGATGGTCCCCCTCCAGCCGCGCCAGGGGCAGGGCCATCAGCGGGGCGGTGGCCAGCAGGGCCACGGCCATGCCGCCGGGCAACCGCTGCAGGGCCGTCTGCTGCAGGGCGATGCCGGCGCTGGTGCCCAGCAGGGTGGCCAGCACCCACAGGGGCCAGCGCCGTTGGGCCGGCCGGGGCCGCGGCGGCCAGGCCGGCAACCGCCGCGCCAGGGGCAGCAACACCAGCCCCGCCACCAGCAAGCGCACCGCGGCCGCCTGCAGCGGATCCAGCGCCCCATCCCGCAGGGCGGCCCGCGCCAACAGGGCGCCGCCGCTGCCGGCCAGCAGGGCGCCCAGGGCCAGCAGCACCCCCAGCCGCTCCCCCGCCGCCGGCATCCCGGCATGCGCCACCCCCGCGGGCTGCTGCAGCGCCACCAGCACCAGGGCAGCGGTGATCAGCGCCAAGCCAAACCAGTGCTGCGCCGTGGGCACCTCCGCCAGCCACACCAATCCAGCCAGGGCCGTCACCGCCGGGCCACCGGCATCCAGGGTGAGGGTGCGGCGGGTGCCCAGGCGCCGCAGGGCGGCGAAATAGAGGCTGTCCCCCAGGGCGATGCCCAGCACACCACTGAGGCCCAGCAACACCCACGCGAAGGGGGCCGCCGCCCCCTGGGCACCCCAGGGCCGCAGCAGCAGGGCGGGGGCCAGCAACAGCAGCGCCAGCCAGTTTTTGAGCAGGTTGAGCTGGGCCGCCGTGAGCGAGGTGGGCAGCTGCCGCCAGAGGGCGCTGGAGAGCGTCCAGCACAGGGCCGCCGCCAAGGCGGCCCCCACACCGATGCCCTGGGGTGTGATCATCGCTGCAGTCGCCGCACGCGCGTGAGCCTGGCCACGGGGAGTCTCGCCATCGCCGATGCCCTCAGCTTCTTCCGGCTGAGCTGCGGCCGCTGGCGCTCCCAGCGCAGCGTGCACCACCTGCTGCACCGCCGCGCCGAGGCGGGGGGCTCGCTGATCGTGGTGGAGGAGCTGGACCCCGCCGATGCACGGCTGCTGGCCATCGCCACACTGCACGGCCAGGATCCCGCCGGCCTGGTGGGGGGCTGCTGGGTGCGCTGGAGCGCCTCCATGGCCTGGGATCGGGCCGGCGAAGACCACCAGGGGGAAAGCGTGATCGGCCTGATCCCCACCGATGAGCGGGGCCGCGAAGGGCTGCTGCTGCGCGACCTGGGCTACGCCGAAAAGGCCCCCGCCAGCTCCCGCTTCCACATGGACGAGCGCGACGGGCTGCTGCTGAGCACCGAATACGAAACCATGAATGTCTGGGAGCGCTTCGCCTTCGCAGGACCGGATGTGCGGCTGCGCTCCAGCACCGTGGAGGGGCTCTCCAACAACGCCTCCTTCTGCATCGAAACCCGCTGCAGCGACACAGGCACCGACCCAGGCAGCGGCCGGCCCACGGCCGGGGCCGACGCCGGCAGCGAGCCGGCAACGGCGCTCTCGCCCCTGGGCTGGTAGGGCCGGACGGGCACGAACGTTACGGACTGTGAGTCCTGGTCGAGGGGCTTCAGTGCTCCCCTGGCTGCACTTCTACGATCAGCCCCGACGGATGCTGACGTTCGAGTGGCCCTTCCTCTCCTGAAGTACGCCCCCACCACCCAGAACTCGCGGGTGGCCGCGCTGCGTGTGGGCTCGGATGAGGATCCGAAAGCCGTATCCATGGACAAGGCCATGGATCGCGAAGACCAGAACTTCGTGATCGAAGCGGCCTACCGCCAGATCTTCTTCCACGCCTTCAAGGTCGACCGCGACCTCACCCTGGAAAGCCAGGTGCGCAACGGCCAGATCACCGTGCGCGACTTCATCCGCTCGCTCTGCCTGTCGGACACCTTCAACCGCAGCTTCTACACCCTCAACAGCAACTACAAGGTGGCCCGCCACCTGGTGGAGAAACTGCTGGGCCGCCCCACCCACGGCAAGTCTGAGGAAATCGCCTGGTCGGCGGTGCTGATGACCCGCGGCGTCAGGGGCATGGTCGACGACATCCTCGACAGCCAGGAATACCTCGACGCCTTCGGCTACGACACCGTTCCCTACCACCGCAACCGCGTGGTGGGCAGCCGCGACCTGGGCGAGACCCCCTTCAACATCACCAGCCCCCGCTACGACGCCTACTACCGCGGCATCTTCGGGTTCCCCCAGATCGTTTACACCGGCACCGCCCGCAAACTGCCCGAGCGCTCCCTGCAGCGCCGCGGTGGTTTCCCCCAGGACTACATGCCCTGGGTGCGCAGCCTGCCCGCCCTGCGCGGTGCCAGCGCCGCCGGCAGCGCCGACATCGATTACCTGGCCAA
>RHBP01000107.1 GCA_010030955.1 Synechococcaceae bacterium WBB_10_009
GGCATAGAGCACGTAGGGCTCCCGCAGCGGCCCATCGGCGGAGAACTCGCTGGTGCTGCCATCGATGAAGGTGCCCCCCGCCATCACCAGCTCACTGGCGTAGCCGGGCATGGGGGCGGGCACCGGATCGAGGTAGGAGCCCACCGGCGAGCAAGCCTGGAAGGCGCGGCACACCGCCTTGAGCGGCTCCGGCCTTCCGAAGCGCACCGCCTGAATCACATCGCTGCGCGGGCCGCCCACCGGCGGATTCACCGCATAGCCCAACCCATCGAACACCGCCGCCGTGAGCTCGGCGCAGAGCAGGGCCTCGCTCACCATTTGCGGCGCCAAAAACAGGCCCTGGAACAGCAGCCGGTGCAGGTCGAAGCCCGTGCCCCCCTCCCGGCCGATGCCCGGGGCCGTGAGGCGGCAGCAGGCCATCTCCACCAGCTCCTCGCGGCCCGCCACGTAGCCGCCGGTGGGGGCGATGGTGCCCCCCAGGTTTTTGATCAGCGAGCCGGCCATCAGGTCGGCACCGACGGCGGTGGGCTCCTGCAGCTCCACCAGCTCGCCGTAGCAGTTGTCGACAAACACCAGGCAGCTGGGTTGCAGCGCCTTAACCCGCTCCACCAGGCGGCCGATCTGCGCCACCCCCAGCGACGGGCGCCAGCTGTAGCCGCAGCTGCGCTGGATCAGCACCATGCGGGTGGCGGGCCCCAGGGCATCGGCCATGGCCGCCTCATCCACCGCCCCATCAGGGCCCAGGGGCAGCTCGTCGTAGCGAACACCAAACTCCGCCAGGGAGCCCTGGCCCTGGCCGCGGATGCCGATCACCTCCTCCAGGGTGTCGTAGGGGCGACCGGTGAGGGCCAGCAGGCGGTCGCCGGGGCGCAGCACCCCAAACAGGGCGGCGGCGATGGCATGGGTGCCGCTCACAAACTGCAGGCGCACCGCGGCCGCCTCCGCCTGCAGCACCCGGGCAAAGACGCGATCGAGCACCTCACGGCCCAGGTCGCCGTGGCCGTAGCCGCTCACCGAGGCGAAGTGGTGCACCCCCAGGCGCTCCGCCGAAAAGGCCTCCAGCACCCGCCGCAGGCGCGGTTGCACCCCGGCGCGGCGCTGCGCCACCTGGGGGGCGATGCGCTCCAGGGCGGCGGCCACCTGATCGGCCGCCCAGGCCTGGTGGGGAGAGGTCATGGCGGAGGCAGTCCTGGGGCCATGCTGCCGGTCGGGGGTCAGCCGTGGCCGGCCACGCATCCGACTAGATTTCGCCAATCTGTTGGCTCGGCTACAGCTTCGCGCTGGATCCAACCAACCAGGCCCAGCCATTCAGGCCAGTGGTGCGCAGGTCCCGTCCGCCGGGGCCACCGAGCGAATCCGAAGCCTGCGCATCCCCGAGGAGTTCACTTTGGTCTTAGCCCCAGATGCCGCCGGTGCGGCCCGCCCAGCAGGCATCCGTGTGGACCTGGGCGATCGCTCCAACGGCGACGCCGGCCCTGGCTACAGCGCCGCCCAGGAGGCCCGCATGCGGGCGGCCCTGGTGGTGCCGCGCGCACCCCTGCCCCGCAGCCAGCGCACCTACAAGTTCGGCACCACCGGCTTCATGCTGGCCATCCACGTGGGGGCGGTGTTCGCCCTGCTGCCGCAGTTCTGGAGCTGGCAGGCGCTGGTGGTCTTGGCGGTTCTCTACTGGACCACGGTGCTCGGGGTGACCCTGGGTCTGCACCGCCTGGTGGCCCACCGCAGCTTCGTGGCCCCCAAATGGATGGAGCGGCTGCTGGTGCTGATGGGCTCCCTGGCCTGCCAGAGCGGTCCGATCGAATGGGTGGGGCTGCACCGGCACCACCACAAGTTTTCCGACCAGCCCAACGACCACCACGACGCCGCCCGCGGCCTCTGGTGGGCCCACAGCGAGTGGATGCTGCACGACATCCCGGCCCTGCGGGAGCTGCACCGCTTCACCGGCGACCTGCAGCAGGACCCCTTCTACCGCTGGCTCGACCGTTGGTTCCTGCTGCTGCAGATCCCCCTCGGAGCCGCCCTCTACTGGTATGGCAATGCCGCCCAGGTGCACGGCGGCGGTCTGGGTCTGGTGCTGTGGGCCATCCCGCTGCGCCTGGTGCTCGTGTATCACGTCACCTGGCTGGTGAACTCCGCCACCCACGCCTGCGGCTACCGCAACTTCGATTGCCCCGACCTCTCGCGCAACTGCTGGTGGGTGGCGATCCTCAGCTTCGGCGAGGGCTGGCATAACAACCACCACGCCCACCCCTCCAGCGCCCGCCACGGCCTGCGCTGGTTTGAGTTCGACATCACCTGGCAACACATCAAGCTGCTGCGCCACTTCGGCTGGGCCCGCCGCATCCGCGAAGCCCGCTACCCGGCCTGAGCTCAGGCCTGCAGGGCCCGGCGAATGGCCTCCCCCAACCCCTCGGCGCCGAAAGATCCTGCGGGCTCCTGCAGGCGCTGGGCCCGTTGGCGCAACAGTTCCAGAAACTGATCGGCGCTGAGGTCGCTTTCCGTGAGGGCCCCCAGGGCCGCCAGGGTGCGGCGCAGGTCGGGCAGCTCCGCATCCAGCTCTTCGGCGCTGTAGTCGCGCTGGCCCGCCATCACTGCAGCGAAGTGATCCCGGCGCGCACGTTTGTCGACCGGGTAGGCCGCCAGCAGCTGATCGCGGCAGAGCCGCCAGGGGCGGCCGGCGGTGAACAGCTCCGCCAGGGCCGCGCTGAGGCCGGCGGCCTCGGGCCCGGCGATGCGCCAGTCGAAGGCGGCGGGCAGGGGCCGCAAGCCCACGAAAATCTCAAACAACTGCGCCGGCCCCAGGGGGATGCCGTCGTCCCCGACCAGGGCCAGGGCCGAGTGGCGCAGCGCCTGGAGCAGCTCCTGGGCATCGCCGAGCCGCTGCTCCAAGGGCGGCTCGAGGGCTCCGGCCCGCTGGGCGGCCAGCAGCTGGTTGATGCGGCCGAGGGCCACGAACAGCTCCGGGCCGGGGGAGGCCAGCTTGCGGTTGCGCAGGTTGGAGAGCTGGGAGTTGTGCACCCGGCCCAGCTCCAGACGCTCCGCCAGGGCCGGCAGCACCCGCTGGCTCCAGCCGTTGCGCTCATGCCAGACCCGGATCAGGTGCGCGAAGGCATCCCGCCCTGATTCGAGTTCGTCCCGCAACGCCACGCGATACGAATCCGTACTGCTACGATTTTAAATGATTCCGCCCCAAAGGCCCATGCCGGCCCCCGTCTCCACTCCCCCCAGCGCCCCCAGGGGCGCCCAGCGGGCCGCCATCTCGCCCCCGGCGCGGGCGGCCCAGCTGCACCGGCCCCGCAACGGCGCCCTGCCCCACCACTCCACCCCAGCCCCAGGGGCGCGGCGCGTCAACGGCCCCGTGCTGGGCTTCATGGCGGCCCTGCATGCGCTGGCGCTGGTGGCGCTGCTGCCGCAGTTCTGGAGCCTGCCGGCCCTGGCCACCCTGCTGGTGCTCTATTGGATCACCGCCTGCCTGGGGGTGACCATCGGCTACCACCGGCTGCTCAGCCACCGGGCCCTGCGGGTGCCCCGCTGGCTGGAGCGGTGCTTGGCCACCTGCGGCGCCCTCAGCTGCCAGCACGGGCCGATCGACTGGGTGGGGCTGCACCGCCACCACCACAAGTTTTCCGATACGGATGCGGATCACCACAACAGCCACCGCGGGTTTTGGTGGAGCCACCTGGGCTGGATGCTGGAAACGGTGCCCGCCCAGGGGGCCGTGGCGCGGCTCACGGGCGACCTGGCCACCGACCCCTACTACCGCTGGCTGAACCGCTGGTTTCTGCTGCTGCAGCTGCCCCTGGCCGGCCTGCTGTTCTGGATCGGCACCGCGACGGGGGCCGGCGGCTGGGCCCTGGTGCTGTGGGGCATCCCCTTGCGCCTGGTGCTCGTGTACCACTGCACCTGGTTGGTGAATTCCGCCACCCACCGCTGGGGCTACGTGCTGCACGACAGCGGCGATGGCTCCCGCAACAACCCCTGGGTGGCGGCCCTGACCTTCGGCGAGGGCTGGCACAACACCCACCACGCCTACCCCCACTCGGCGCGGCACGGCTGGGGTTGGCGGGAGCCCGACCTCACCTGGCTGCACATCCGCCTGCTGCAGCGCCTGGGCCTGGCCAGCCAGGTGCGCCTGCCCCAGGCCCTGCGGGAGCAGTCCCAAGCCGTGACGTAGGCTGATCGATCGCTTCAGCGTTGCTCGTTCGTTCGTCGTTTCCCATGGCCAAGCGCGTTTCCGTGGTCCTCAGCGAGGACGTCCTCAGCCTGGGCAAGGACGGCGATCTGGTGGAGGTGGCCCCCGGCTACGCCCGCAACTTCCTGCTGCCCCAGGGCAAAGCCGTGCCGGTGACCCCCGCCGTGCTGCGCCAGGTGGAGCACCGCCGCGCCAAGGAACTGGAGCGCCAGGCGGCCCTCAAGGCCGAGGCCGTGGCCTTCCGCACCGCCCTCGACACCATCGGCCGCTTCACCGTGAAGAAGCAGACCGGCGGCGACGACGTGCTGTTTGGCACCGTGACCAACGCCGACGTGGCTGAGGCGATCGAGGCCGCCACCAAGAAAGAGGTGGATCGCCGCGACATCACCGTGCCCGAAATCCACCGCACCGGCACCTACAAGGTGCAGGTGAAGCTGCACAGCGAGGTCACCGCGGAGATCAATCTGGACGTGGTCAGCCACTGAGGCTGGGCCGCCACAGGCGGCCGGTTCTGCCAACAAGCTGCACGTTCTGCCCGCAGACTGCACAATGACCTTCCCCGGCCGTCAGCCCCCCAGGGGTCTGGCGGCTTTTTGATCGCGTCCCCCTCCAGGCCCCATGGTGAGCGTGCCCCTCAGCAACCTGGCTCCCCAGCAGGACGGCAACCCCGACGGCAGCGGCGACGGGACGCCGAGCGGCCAGGGCCAGCGGGGGCGCCGCGGCGGCGACGGCCTGGGCTTCGAGGCCACCCCCGATGGCGTGCCGCCCCAGAACCTTGAGGCGGAGGAATCCGTGCTGGGGGGCATCCTGCTGGACCCGGATGCCATCGGTCGCGTGGCCGATGTGCTGCGGCCGGAGGCCTTCTACCTCACGGCCCACCGCGAGATCTACCGCACCGCCCTGATGCTGCACAGCCAGGGCAAACCCACCGACCTCACGGCCATGTCCGCCTGGCTGGCGGACACCGGCAACCTGGAGAAGGTGGGCGGCAGCGGCCGGCTGGTGGAGCTGGTGGAGCGCACCCTCTCCACCGCCTCCATCGACCAGGTGGCCCGCCTGGTGATGGACAAATACCTGCGGCGGCAGCTGATCCGCTCCGGCAATGAGGTGATCCGCCTCGGTTTCGACCAAAGCAAACCGATGGAGCAGGTGCTGGATGAGGCGGAGCAACGCATCTTCGCCATCAGCCAGGAGAAACCCAGCACCGGCCTGACCCCCACCGCCGAAATCCTCACCGCCACCTTCAACGAAATCGAAAGCCGCTCCCTGGGCACAGCGGTGGCCGGCATCCCGGTGAACTTCTACGACCTGGACGCCATGACCCAGGGGCTGCAGCGCAGCGACCTGATCATCATTGCCGGCCGTCCCGCCATGGGCAAAACGGCGATCACCCTCAACCTGGCCAAGAACGTGGCCCAGCTGCACAACCTGCCGGTGTGCGTGTTCTCCCTGGAGATGAGCAAAGAGCAGCTCACCTACCGCCTGCTGGCCATGGAGGTGGGGATCGAGAGCGGCCGGCTGCGCACTGGCCGCCTCAACCCCGATGAGTGGCCGCTGCTGGGGCAGGGGATCAGCACCCTGGGGCAGATGCCGATCTACCTCGATGACAAGCCCAACGCCGGCGTGCTCGAGATGCGTTCCCTCTGCCGGCGGCTGA
>RHBP01000108.1 GCA_010030955.1 Synechococcaceae bacterium WBB_10_009
CAGGGCAAGGTGCTCACCACCGCCGAGGCCATCGCCGCTGAGCTGGCCGCCGCCCAGGCCGCCCGCCCGGCAGCGGTGGATGCCACCTTCGCCCCCGACTGCCTCACCCCCGGCGGTGCCCTGCCGATGCGCCGCCGCCGCGGTGGCGCCAACCTGGCGGGCTTCCGCACCATGGCCGGCGGCCTGTTCGGCAAGAAATAGGCCCCAAGCCGCCGGGCGTTCGATCAACAGCTGCAGCGGCGCCAACGCCACCGGGCCAGGCCCGCCATCGCCGCCACCGCGGCGGTGGAGCTGCGCAGGATGTGGGGCCCCAGCTGCACGGGCCGCCAGCTGGCCGCCAGGGCCCGCTGCTCCTCGGCCCCACTCCAGCCCCCCTCCGGACCACAGGCGAGCCACACCTGGCCAGCGGCATCGCCCGCGTCGCCCTCCAGGGGCTGGCTGAGGTCTGGCAGCTCCCCCTGGCGGGTGGTGGCCCAGAGCCCCAGCGCCCCTGGGGCCAACGGCTCCGCCAGCAGGGCCGCCAAGGGCTGCGGCTCGTCGATCCTGGGCAGCCACAGCCGTTCGCACTGCTCCGCCGCCTCGGCGGCGATGCTGCGCCAGCGCTCCGGCTTGAGCTGGCCCAGCACCGCCGTGCGCTCGCACAGCAGGGGGATCAGGCGGTCGACCCCGAGCTCCACCGCCATGCGCACCACCAGCTCGAAATCCCGCTTCACCACCGCCACCGCCAGCACCAGTGCCGGCTGGGGGGCGCCCTGGTGGCAGGCGGGCCGCTCGAGGGGGGTCTGCAGCTGGGCGGCATCGGCGCTGAGCAGGGCGGCATTCCAGAGCGAGCCCTCCCCATCGATCACCGCAAAGCCATCGCCGGGGCCGTAGCGCAGCACCCGGGTGAGGTAGCGGCTCTCCTCGGCGTTGAGCGCCAGGGGGCCGCCGGCCGCCGCCTCCAGGCGGGCCCGGGACACCAACAGCCGGCGCTGCTCTGCGCCAGCTCGACACCGACGTGGTGCAGATCGAGGAATTGGTGATCGGCGGGGTGAACGACGACTGGCCGGTGGAGGAGAACCCCGCCGATCACCAATTCCTCGATCTGCACCACGTCGGTGTCGAGCTGGCGCAGAGTGTTGATCAGCACGTCGAGGGCCAGGGCATCGCTGGTGCCCATGTCGAGCCAGCAGCGGGCCCACTCGCCGCGGTACTCGAGTTCGCCCATGTTGTGCATCAGGGCGGGCATCGCCCGGGCGGCGGATTCGGCGTCGTAGCCCATCCAGCTCAGCTCGGCGCCCTCCTCCTGCACCTGCAGGTTCTCGGCGTTGAAACCCCCCAGCTTGCCCAGAAAAAACCAGCTGTCGAACACGGTGTCGATGTAACCGCGCTCCCCCTGGCCGGGGGCATGGGTGAAGCGCAGCCAGATCCAGCAATTGAACGGATCAACCTCGCGGAATCGGATCTCCATCGGCGGCCGGCGCCCAGCAGGTGACTCCATCAAACATGCTGGTGGAGCCCCCAGCCACGGCGCCCTCGATGCTGGAGCTCCGCTCGCTGCGCTACCAGCCCGCCACGGCGGCCGAACCGGTGCTGCGGGAGATCAACCTCAGCCTCCCCATCGGCCAGGCGGCCCTGGTGGCGGGACGCAGTGGCTCCGGCAAATCCACCCTGCTGGAGCTGATCTGCGGCCTGGCCGAACCCAGCGGCGGCAGCATCCTCTGGCAGGGGGAACCCCTCAACGGGCGCCAGCGCCGCTGGCTCTGCGGGCTGGTGTTTCAGTTTCCGGAGCGCCATTTCCTCGGCCTCAGCGTGGGCCAGGAGCTGAAGCTGGGCCAACGGCGCCTGCCCTACGACACCGCCGAAGCGGTGCTGCAGCAGGTGGGGTTGGGGTCGGTGTCGTTCCAGCAGGCCCCGGAGCGGCTCAGCGGCGGCCAGCAACGGCGGTTGGCCCTGGCGGTGCAGCTGCTGCGCAACCCCAGGGTGCTGCTGCTGGATGAACCCACCGCCGGGCTGGATTGGTCGGTGCGCGACGAGATCCTCGAGCTGCTGGTGGAGCTCAGCGGTGAACGGGTGGTGCTGGTGGTGACCCACGAACCGGAGCTGTTCACGGGCCTGATCCCAGCGCAGCAGTGCTGGAGCCTCAATCAGGGGGTGCTACAGCCGGCGCTGCAGCCCGCCTGAGGCCCGCATCGCGCCTGCATCGCGCCTGCATACAGTGCGCCTTCCGGATGGCAGTGGCCGAGGGCAGGGGCGATGGCGGATCGGTTGGTGCGGGCAACGGCGGCCGGCGGCGGCATCCGCCTGGTGGCGGTGAGCACCAGCACCACGGCCCGTTACGCCCGGCGGCGCCATGGGCTGTCGTACCTCACCACGGCGCTGCTGGGGCGGGCGATGACCGCCGGCCTGCTGCTGGCCAGCTCCATGAAAGTGCGGCACGGCCGCGTCAACCTGCGCATCGCCTCCGATGGCCCCCTGCGCGGGCTGATGGTGGATGCGGGCCGCGACGGCAGCGTGCGGGGCTACGTGGGCTGCCCCGAGCTGGAGCTGGATCTGGTGGGCGAGGCCGATGGCCAGCACCACTTCGATTTCCGCCAGGCCACCGGCACCGGCTACCTGCACATCGTGCGCGACCTCGGTGAAGGCGAACCGTTCAGCTCCACCGTGGAACTGGTGAGCGGCGCCATCGGCGACGACGTCGCCTCCTACCTGTTGCATTCGGAGCAAACCCCCTCGGCGGTGTTCGTGGGGGAGCAGATCAACAGCAGCGGCCTGCACCACTGCGGTGGCGTGTTGGTGCAGGTGCTGCCCAAGGCGGCCCAGGAGCCGGCGCTGGTGGCCCTGCTGGAGGAGCGCTGCCGCGAAATCACCGGCTTCAGCCAGAAGCTGGCGGCCTGCGAGGGCAACCTCAAGGCCCTGCTGGAGGAGATCTTCCCCGACCTCGATCCACAGCTGCTGGAGGACGCCGAAGCCAGCCAGGACGTGACCTTCCACTGCCCCTGCAGCCGCAAGCGCAGCGTCAACGCCCTCAAGCTGCTGGGGCGCGATGAACTGAGCCAGATGCTGCAGGAGGACGGCAAGGCCGAACTCACCTGCCACTTCTGCAATGAGGTGTATGAGGTGGGGGCCGGCGAGCTGCAGGAGCTGATCGACGAGCTCAACGGCAGCGCCGCCTGAACCCACGCGCCCCGCACGGGTGGTGCAGGGGCGTGTGCAGGGTCTGACCAGGGTTAGTCAGACCCTGCACAGCAGCGGGCACGATGTGCCGGTGGCTTGGCTCAACCAGTGACAGAGCTCAGCCGCTCCGATCGAGCAATCGGATCGATCAAGCAACCCGATCAACCAATCAGCAGCGCCCCGAGCACCAGCAGCACCAGCGCCGGCAGGCTCTGCACCTGCTGCGGATCCAGCGGCAACCCCAGGGGCAGGGCGGGATCCAGGAGCCGCAGCAGCAGCCCCCCCAGCAGCAATCCCAGGCTCAGCAGCAGCACGCTCCAGCCGGCGGCGGGAAGAAGGCGACCGCTGCGGCGCTGCAGGGTGACCACCGCCAGCACCGTGGCGAAGGCCAGCACCAGTTCGGCGTTGCTGGGGGGCAGCGCCACCAGCAGCCCCAGCAGCACGGCCCCCACCCCAACGGGCAGCCAGCGTTGGGGGCCCTCCGCCAACGCCAGGGTTGGGACGCTGAAGCTGGGGGCGTTGAAGCTGGGCTTGGGCAGGGCCGGCAGGTTCGGCAACGAGGGCAGGCTGGGGCGCGCCGGCGGCGCCTTGGCGCTGGGGCGGGCGGCCTCCCGTTGGGAGGCGTTGAGGGCGGCGGAGCTCACCTTGCCCTGCTGGCGCTCCTTGAGCCGGTCCATCAACACGGCGTCGTAGGCCGCCTCGATCCGAGCGCGGGCCTGGGGGTCGTCGCCCACCTCCTCCAGCCGCTGCTGCTTGGCGGCCTGCACGGCGTCAAAGCTGGCATCCGGGCCAATGCCCAGGCGCTCGTAGGGGCTGGCGGGGCCGGGCTGGGACGCGCTGCCGGTGGGTTCAGCTCCCTGGTTCATCGATGGCGACCCGGCGCGCGACGCGGTTCAAGCGTAATGAGCGGAGCGGGGTTGAGCGCTGGGGGCGGGGCTGGCTTCAAAAGAGGGGCTCGCTGTGGCGGTATCCCGCCTCCAGCTGCAGGCGGCGGCGTTGCTGCTCCGCCTCCTCGCAGGGCAGCCAGCGGCGGCGCTTCAGCAGGGGCATTTGGGGGGGCAGGTGGCTGCCCTCGCGCATTTCCACCCGCGCGCCGCCAGGCACAAACGCGACGTAATCACTGCCGCCATCGGTGCGGGGCCGCACCAGCCAGAGGGGTCTCGCCATTGCCAGAACCACCGTTGTGACCTTTCTTCGCAGAATTCTGGCGAGGCATTCCGGCGGCCGTGGCCGCCGCAGGTGCCCTACAGGGCGATCGGTTCGACGCCGCTCACCACCGGCGCCACGGCACTGAGCTCCAGGTCGGGGTGGTCCTCCCGCAGCTGGTTGAGGTTCCACTCGTTCTTGAACAGCAGCACCGGCCGATCCCAGGCGTCGCGCACGGTTTTGCAGTTGAAGATGCGCCCCACCGCCTCCAGGGCCGGCCAGCCGCCCACCACCCAGCGGGCCACGCAGAAGCCCAGGGGTTCCAGCCGCGTCTGCACCCCGTATTCGTTCTCCAGGCGGTACTGCACCACCTCCAGCTGCAGCTGGCCCACCGCCGCCAGGATCGGGTCGCGCTTGCTCTGGTCGGTGTCGTAGAGGATCTGCACCGCCCCCTCCTCCCGCAGCTCGTTCACCCCCTTGCGGAAGCTCTTGAACGCCGAAGGGTTGGGGTTGCGCAGCCAGGAGAAGATCTCCGGGCTGAAGCAGGGGATGCCCTCGTATTCGAGGCGAGGGCCGGCATACAGGGTGTCGCCGATGGCGAACATGCCCGGGTTGTTCAGGCCGATCACATCGCCGGGGTAGGCGTCCTCCACCACCTCGCGGTCCTGGCCGAACAGCTTCTGGGGCCGTGAGAGGCGAATGGTCTTGCCGGTGCGGGCGTGCTGCACGGTCATGTCCTTCTCGAACTTGCCGCTGCACACCCGCACAAACGCCACGCGGTCGCGGTGGCGGGGGTCCATGTTGGCCTGCAGCTTGAACACAAAGCCGCTGAAGCCCGGGGCCACCGGGGCGATCTCACCGGCGCTGCTGCTGCGGGGGGTGGGCTTCTGGGCCAGCTCCAGGAAGGCATCCAGGAACGGCCGCACGCCGAAGTTGGTCATGGCCGAGCCAAAAAACACCGGACTCAACTCACCGGCGTGCACCAGCTCCAGGTCGAGCTCGTTGCCGGCGGCCTCCAGCAGCTCCAGCTCCTCAAGGGCCTGCTCCAGCAGCTCCGGCTCCACCAGACCAGCGCTGCGGGCCTCCTCCACGCTGAGGCGCTTCTCCTCGGAGGCGCGGCCGCGCTCGGCCCGCTCAAACACGATCACCTGCTGGCTGCGGCGGTCGATCACGCCGCGGAAACGGTCGCCGCTGCCGATCGGCCAGTTCACCGGCCAACAGGCCAGGCCCAGGTCCTGCTCGATCTCATCCAACAGCTCCAGGGGTTCACGCCCCGGGCGGTCCATCTTGTTGATGAACGTAAAAATTGGGATGCGCCGCATGCGGCACACCTCAAACAACTTGCGGGTCTGGGGCTCGAGGCCCTTGGCCGCGTCCTCCAGCATCACCGCGTTGTCGGCGGCCGCCAGGGTGCGGTAGGTGTCTTCGGAAAAGTCCTGGTGGCCGGGGGTGTCCAGCAGGTTGATGGTGCTGCCGCTGTAG
>RHBP01000109.1 GCA_010030955.1 Synechococcaceae bacterium WBB_10_009
GCCCAGGGCGCTGCTGCCGGAGCCGCTGCTGTTCGCCCACCTGAGCAGCAACCGCCACGGCGACCTGCTGGCCCAATGGAGCAGCCGCGCCCTGGGCCGCGCCACCACCAGCCTCTGGCCCCGGGGCGGCGGCGAGCAACGGCTGGCCCTGGAGGCCTCCGGCCCGATGCAACTGCTGCCGGAGGGCGGTGGGCTGGTGGTGCCCGAACTGGAGGGCCTGAGCCTTCGGCAGCTGCCGGGGCGCCCCGCGCGGCGGCAGCTGCTGCCGGGCAGCCGCGACCTCAGCAGCTTCTGCCCCCGCGGCGGCCGGGCGCTGCTGGTGCGGCATTGGCCCGACTACCGCCGCTCCCTGGAGCTGGTGGAGCCGGGCCAACCCCCCAGAACGCTCTGGCTCGGCGAGGAGGCCGTGCTGGGCAGCGCCTGCGAACGGGGCGGCGAGCGCAGTTGGCTGCTGCTGAGCGATTGGCGCGCCAGCACCCGCACCGAGCTGCTGGAGCTGAGCCGCAGCGGCCAGCCCCTGCGGCGGCGCACCCTGGTGGGGTGGGAGCCCGAACCGGGCAGCCCCGTGCTCTACGACCCCACCCGCCGCCAACTGCTGCTCACCCTGCGGGCCCGGGGGGGCCGGGAGCCCCAACCGGTGTTGATCGACGCCGCTTCATTGCAACTGCGGGCCCTGCCCAAACCCGCGCGCCAGGCCCTCTGGCTACCCCCCAAGTAGGGCCAACCGCCGCTGCCGCCACGCCGCCAGCGGCAGCAGGCCCATGCACAGCACCCCGATCAGGGGGCCGGGCGGCAGGTTCACCGCCGGCTGCAGGGCCAGCACGAAGCCACCGCCGCTGAGCAGCAGACCCGCCACGGCGGCACGCCCCATGGCCTGGCGCAGGCTTGACGCCCCCGGCAGCCCGAACAGGGCCGGGGCACCCATCAGGCCGATCACCAGCACCACCCCCACCGCCACCATGGCGCTCACCACCGTGAAGGCGGTCACCAGGGTGAGCAGCAACCGCAGCCGCCGCACCGGCAGGCCCGCACTGGCGGCCCCGAGCGGATCCACCCCGAGATACACGTAATGGCGGTAGCGCAGCCGCAGCAACAGCAGCAAAGCCCCCAGGGCAACAAGACTGCGCAACAAGTCGGGTGGGGCGGCCGCCAACAGATCGCCGAACAGCACCGCCTCCAGGTTGACGCGGATGCCCAGAAGCGGGATCAGCAGCACCCCCAGCCCCAGGAAGCCCGCCAGCACGGTGTTGAGCACGGCGTCATCGCCGGGGGGCGCCTGCCGCTCACCGCGGCTGAAGCGCTCCGCCAGCAGGGCCCCGGCCAGGCCGCTGAGCACCCCGCCCAGGCCGGGGTCGATGCGCAGGGCCAGGGCCAGGGCCAACCCCGGCAACACCGCGTGCGACACGAGGTTGGCCAGGAACAGCCGCCGCTGCACCAGCAGCAGGGTGCCCGCCATCGGGCAAAGGGCGCCCACCACCAGGGCCAGGGCCAAGGGCAACAACCACCAGAGACGCTCCATAGGATCAGGGCCCTGCCCCGTTCACCCGGCCATGCCTCCCCAGGTTGCCGCCTCCAGCGACCGTCAGCAGCTGTTGCTGGAGCAGCTGCGCCTGGCGGATCGGGAACTCTCCGGGCAAGACCTGCACGCCCTGTTGCGCCAGGGCCCCCAGCCCATGGGGCTGGCCACCGTGTACCGGCACCTGCGCCAGCTGCAGCAGCGCGGCCTGATCCGCTGCCGCCACCTGCCCAGCGGCGAAGCGCTGTTCGCCCCGGTGGAGCGCGATGAGCACCACCTCACCTGCGTGGATTGCGGCACCACCCTGGTGCTGGAGCACTGCCCGATGCACGAGGTGCAGCTCCACGGCCACCACGCCGAGGGCTTCCGGATGCTGTTCCACACCCTGGAGTTTTTTGGGCTGTGCCGCAGCTGCCAGGGGCGCCAGCCCGCTCAACCGCAGCAGTGATGGCCCACCCGTAGGTCGCCCAGGGCCTGGCGCACCTGCGGGGGGGTGCCATCGGCCAGCAGGCGGCGATCCAGCACCAGCACCCGGTCGTAGGCGTCGAGGTCGGGGCCCCAGTCGTGGCTGCTCACCAGCAGGGTGAGCCCCGCATCGCGCAGCGAGCCCATCACCCGCAGCAGCTCCGTGCGGGTGGGGGGGTCGATGGCCGCGCAGGGCTCATCCAGCAGCAGCAGCCGGGCCGGTTGCACCAGGGTGCGCGCCAGCAGCGCCCGCTGCTGCTGGCCGCCGGAAAGCTGATCGAGGCGCCGATCCGCCAGGGCCGCCAGCCCCACCCGCTGCAGGGCCGCCTCCACGTCGCAGCAGCCGGGGCGCTGGGCCGCCAGCCGCCCCAGGCCCACCAGCTCCCGAACGGTGATCGGGAAACCCCAGCTGATCTCGCCGCGCTGGGGCATCAGCGCCAGCTGCTGCCGCGCCAGGGCGGGGGTGAGCGGCTGCCCCTCCCACAGGATCGTGCCGGCCGCCGGCTGGAGCTGGCCCTCCAGGGCCTGCAGCAGGGTGCTCTTGCCCGCCCCGTTGGGGCCCACCAGGGCGGTGAGGCTGCCGGGCTGCAGCGCAAAACCCACCGCCTCCAGGGCGAGGCCGTCGCCGCGGCGCACGCTCAAGCCCTCAACCCGCAGCACCGCACCCCCACCACGTGGCACCAGCCTAGGAACGGCGACCAGGCTGAGAACCATTATCATTCACCCCATGAACGTTGCCCGGATCCCGTGCCGCCACGCCTGAGCCGCGGCCTGCTGCTGGGGGCCCTCGCCCTGCTGGCGGCGGCCTGCCAGCGGCCTGGGGGTCTGCAAGCGGTGGATGTGGTGGCCGCCGACGGCGCCCTCTGCGACATCACCCGCCGGCTGGCCGCCAACAACCTGGCGGTGAGCTGCCTGCTGGGCCCCGACGACGACCCCCACCAGCTGCAACTGACCCCTCAGCAAAGCCGCCAACTGCGCCAGGCGCGCCTGGTGCTGATCAATGGCTACGGCCTCACACCAGCGCTGGAGAACCGCCCCGGGGTGGTGAAGGTGGCGGAGCTGGCGGTGCCCGGCAGCCCCAGGCTCACGGCCGAGGAGGGCCATGGCCACGGCGATGACCATGCCCACGGCGACCGCGACCCCCACGTGTGGCATGACCCGCGCCAGGCGGAGGCCCTGGTGGCGGCGGTGAGCCAGCGGCTGGAGCGGCTGGAGCCCCAGGCCGCAGCCGCCATCGCCGGCCGAGCCGCCGCCCTGGGGCGCAGCCTGCGGGCCCTCGACCGCTGGAACCGCGCCCAATTCGCCACCATCCCCGGCGCCCGGGTGCTGGCCAGCGAACACCGCGCCTTCAGCAGCCTGGCCCGGGCCTACCAGCTCGAGGAACTGCCGGTGGTGGACAGCACCAGCAGCAGTGACCGGCTGCGCCCCGCCGGCCTCAGCCAGGTGGTGCAACAGCTCCAGCGGCGCCGGGTGGCCAGCCTGTTCAGCCAGCAGACACCCCCCAGCCGCAGCCTCGAGCAGGTGAGCCGCCTCAGCGGCGTGCCCATCGCCCCCCAACCCCTGCGGGCCGATGCCGGCGGCGACAACCTGATGGCCACCCTCACCGCCAACACCTGCCGAATCGTGGAGGCGCTGAGGGGGCGCTGCGACCGGGCCGGGGGGGAGCGCCTCACCCGGGCTTGGGCGCAGACCCCCTGAGCGAGCCGCAGGCCGGTGGGGCTCAGCCCTCCAACAGGCTGCGCAGCATCCAGGCGGTTTTTTCGTGGATCTGCAGCCGCTGGGTGAGCAGGTCGGCGGTGGGTTGGTCGTTGGCCCCATCGGCCAGCTCAAACACGGCCCGGACCGTGCGCGCCACCGCCTCGTGGCCCTCCACCAGCTCGCGCACCATGGCCATGGCCGGCGGCACCCCGTGGCTCTCAGGGATGGTGGAGAGGTCGCGGTAGGTGCTGCCGCCGTAGGGGGCGGGATGGCCGAGGGCGCGGATGCGCTCGGCGATCTCATCGAGGGCGTTCCACAGCTCGGTGTACTGCCCCATGAACATCAGGTGGAGCGTGTTGAACATCGGGCCGGTGACGTTCCAGTGGAACCCGTGGGTTTTGGCGTAGAGCACGGTGGTGTCCGCCAGCACGCGGCCCAACCCCTGGGCGATCTGGGCGCGGCGATCCGCGGGAATGCCGATGTCGATGGGTGGTGCGCTGACCATGGGAATGGGCCTGATTGACCGTTCCTCTGCGTTGTAGCCACATCGCGCCGCCATTGCTCCAGGATTGCCCCATGGGTCATCCCCAATCCACCCCTGGCGCTGCCGCGAAGGAGGCACCGTCCGCCTGGACGCGGCGGCGCCTGCTGGGGGGTGCGGCGGCCCTGGGCACCGGGGCAGCCCTCACGGCGCTGGGGCTGCGGGGGGCCCGGGCCGAGGAGAGCGGGCACAGCGGCGCCGGGGGCCACGGCGGTGGCAGCCGGTCGCTGCCCTTCGACCCACAGGCCTGCCTGCGCAGCTTTGAGCGGGGGCGCGTGATCCAGGAGAACGGCCGCCCGCTGCGGCTGTTTGAGGTGGAGGCGCGCAGCATCAACGTACCCCTGGCCGGCGATGTGCTGTTCAAGGCCTGGACCCTGAACGGCCGCATCCCTGGCCCCACCCTGCGGGCGCGCCAGGGGGAGCGGATCCGCGTGGTCTTCCGCAATGCGGACAGCACCGCCCACAGCCTGCACCTGCACGGGGTGCACCCGGCGGCCATGGATGGCATCGAACCGATCCTGCCGGGCCGCACCGCGGTCTACGAGGTCGACCTCGACCGGGCCGGCCTGTTCCCCTACCACTGCCACGTGGCACCGGTGAGCCGCCATGTGGGCAAGGGCCTGTTTGGGCTGCTGGTGGTGGATCCGCCCGTGGATCGCCCCCCCGCCGATGAGCTGGTGTTGGTGATGGGCGGCTACGACATCAACAACGACGGCCGCAACGAGCTCTACGCCTTCAATGGCATCCCGGATGCCTACATGCTGCATCCGATTCAGGTGCGCCAGAACGCCCTGGTGCGGATCTATCTGCTCAACATGACCGAGCTGGAGAGCCCACTCACCTTCCACACCCACGCCAACGCCTTCACGGTGGTGGGTGCCGGTGCGCAGGAGCCCACCGATGTGATCACCCTGGGGGTGGCGGAGCGCACGATCCTGGAGCTGCGTTACCCCTACCTGGGCCGCTACATGGTCCACCCCCACCAGGACCAAATCGCCGAGCGTGGCGCCATGGGCTTTGTGGAGGTGACCCCGGCCTGAACGCTGGCCTGTTGCATCGGTCACGCGCGGCTGTTTCCACCCCTGGCGGCCCATGGGGGAGCTGCTGCACAGTGGCGCGAGCTGACGTCCCCACCGTGCCGGTCCGCCACCCCCTGTTCAAGCTGGCCCTGCGGCTGGGGCTGCCCTTGGGGCTGAGTGGGGCCCTGATCAGCACGGCCCTGCAGGCCAGCCCCCCTGCCCACGCCCAGAGCCATCAGCACCACGGCGGTGGTGGCGGCCACGGCCAGGAGCTGCGCAGCGACGTGGAACTGCTGGTGGTGCTGGCCCAGATGCAGGGGCACCTTCTGGTGGCCCAGGAGCTGATCCAGCAAGGCAACTTCAGTGCCGCCGAAGCCCACGTGGGGCACCCGGTGGATGAGCTCTACGGCGCGGTAGCACCGCTGCTCAGGGCACGGCGGGTGCCCCCCTTCCTGCCGAGCCTGGAGGCGCTGCGCCAGCAGGTGCGGCTCAACCCCTGTCTCTTATACACATCT
>RHBP01000110.1 GCA_010030955.1 Synechococcaceae bacterium WBB_10_009
AGGCTCCAGAGGATGAAGGTGATGGCGGTGCCCAGCTGGCCCCCCTCCAGCGAATACACGCCGGCGTTGATCAGGCCCGCATCGATCAGCGAGCCGCCGATGCCCCAGCCCAGCACCCAGGTGAACAGGAAGCCGATGGCCTGCAGGTTGCCGGTCATGCGCTGGCGGCGAAACGGCGGTTGACCTCCTCCCAGTTCACCACGCCCCACCAGGCGCTGATGTAGTCGGGGCGGCGGTTCTGGTGCTTGAGGTAATAGGCGTGCTCCCACACGTCGAGCCCCAGCAGCGGCGTGCCCGGCTCCACCTCCGGCAGGTCCATCAGCGGGTTGTCCTGGTTGGCGGTGGTGGTGATCGCCAGCGATCCATCGGCCCGGCGGATCAGCCAGGCCCAGCCCGAGCCGAAGCGGGCCGCCGCCGCCTGGCTGAACTGGGTTTGCATCGCCTCCAGCGACCCGAAGCTGGCGGTGATCGCCGCCAGCAGCGCCTCAGACGGGGCGCCCCCCTGGCCCGGCGGTGCCATCACCGTCCAGAACTGGCTGTGGTTCCAGTGGCCGCCGCCGTTGTTGCGCACCGCCGCCGGGAACCGGGAGATCTGCCCCTGCAGCGCATCGAGGCTGAGCTGGGCCAGGGCCGGGTTGGCCTTGATCTGGCCGTTGAGGTTGGCCACGTAGGCGCCGTGGTGGCGGTCGTGGTGGATCGTCATCGTGGTGGCGTCGATGGCGGGCTCCAGCGCCTCGGGGGCGTAGGGCAGCGGCGGCAGGCTGAACTGGGCCCAGGCCGGTGCCGCCACGCTGAGCAGCACCAGCAGGGCCGCCACGCTGCTGAGCAGCCGCTGGATTGTGGGGAAGCGTGTCATTGCCCGAGGCTGCCACGGCCGGGGTGCCCGCTGCGGCAGTGTGGTGAATCTCACAGTGGGCGCCATGGTGCTGGATGGGCTGCCCCCGATCGCGGGCCGCGAGGCGGAGATTCAGGCGCTGGTGCAGCGCCCCGGGCCGGTGGCGGCGCCCCACTCCAACCTCCGCCTTGAGACGCTCCGCTCCGCCTTCGCCTGTGCGCTGCACATGCACCAGCCCACCATCCCCGCCGGGGCGGATGGGGGCCTGATCTCCCACCTGCAATACATGCAGGAGCACCCGGGTGAAGGCGACAACCACAACGCCGAGCCGTTCGCCCAGTGTTACCGGCGCCTGGTCGACATCCTGCCCCGCCTGATCGCGGAGGGCTGCAACCCGCGGATCATGCTCGATTACTCCGGCACCCTGCTCTGGGGCTTTGAGCAGATGGGCCGCCACGACATCCTCGAGGCCCTGCAGCGGCTGGCCACCGATCCGGCGCTCACGCCCCACGTGGAGTTTCTGGGCACCTTCTGGGGCCATGCGGTGGCCCCCTCCACCCCCATCCCCGACCTCAAGCTGCAGCTGCAGGCCTGGCAGCACCAGTTCGCGGCCCAGTTCGGGCTCGAGGCCCTGGGCCGGGTGAAGGGCTTCTCACCGCCGGAGATGCACCTGCCCAACCACCCCGACACGCTGTTTGCCCTGGTGAGCGCCCTGCGGGAGTGCGGGTACCGCTGGCTGCTGGTGCAGGAGCACAGCGTGGAGAACCCCGATGGCTCCCCCCTCAGCCGCCGGCAGACGCTGATCCCCAACCGCCTGGTGGCCCGCAACGCCAGTGGTGAGGCGGTGGAGATCCTGGCCCTGATCAAAACCCAGGGCTCCGACACCAAGCTGGTGGGCCAGATGCAGCCCTACTACGAGGCGCTGGGGTTGGCCCCGCAGCCCCTGGGGGATCGCACCGTGCCGGCCCTCGTGAGCCAGATCGCCGATGGCGAAAACGGCGGCGTGATGATGAATGAATTCCCGCCCGCCTTTGAGCAGGCCCACCGGCGCCTGGCGGAGGCAGACGGCGCCACCGCGGCCGCAAACGGCACCGAATGGCTGGAGTTGCTGGAGGCGGAGGGCGTCTCCAGCGCCGACTACCCCGCCATCCAGGCGGTGGGGCAGCACCGGCTGTGGCAACGGCTGGGTGATCGCCCAGGCGCCGAGGCCCTCTCCGAAGCCCTGGCGGCGTTGCAGGCGGAGGATCCGGGCTTCGCCATGGAGGGGGCGTCGTGGACCAACAACCTCAGCTGGGTGAAGGGCTACGAGAGCGTGCTGGAGCCGATGCAGCAGCTCAGCGCCGCCTTCCATGCCCGTTTTGATCCGCTGCTGGCCGCCGATCCGGCGGTGACCCGCAGCCCCGATTACCAACGGGCGCTGCTGCACCTGCTGCTGCTGGAAACCAGCTGCTTCCGCTACTGGGGCCAGGGCACCTGGACCGACTACGCCCGCGAGATCCACCGCCGCGGTGCGGCGCTGCTGGCCGCGGCTGGCTAAAGCGAGGGGGCTGCCGCCGCCCCCTGGGCCCCTGCCATGGATGTTCGCCCTCGCCTGTTGATGCTGCTGGGCTGCACCGCCCTGTGGGCGCCGCTGGGGTGGGCGGCGCCGGTGGCACCCCAGACCCCCAGCTGCAGCACCGCCACCCTCAAGGGCACCTACCTCTACAGCTCGATGGGGGTGCTGGATGGCAAGCCCTACGCCGAAAGTGGCCGCGAGCAGTACGACGGCCAGGGCGGCATCCTGCTCACCTACCGGGGCTCCGATGGGGCCGGCGGCACGGTGCGCGCCCGCTACAGCGTGAGTGCCGATTGCATCGGCAAGGCGGTGTACCCCGACGGCCAGAGCGCCATCAGCTTCATCAGCCCCGATGGCAGCCGCTTCAGCTACACGATCACGCGCACCCCGGGGGATCGCCGCTCCGCCCTCTCCGGTTGGGAGATCCGGGTGGCGCCTTAAGGCCCGCTTCCATTGCCGCCGATGGCGGCGAGGGGCACCCTGGGGCCGTTGGATGCCTGCACCCCGGTGGCCGACCTGCAACACACCCTTGCCCAGCTCCGCCGCATCCGCGACTACGAGGCGTTCAAGGCCTTCTACCTGCCCCTCGATCCGGAGCTCACCAACAGCCCCGCCTTCCTGCAGGCGCTGATGGCGATCAACGGCTTCGACTGGCTGGAGACCCTGCTGGAGGAAACCTTCGGCGAAGAGGAGCTCGACACCGTCGAGCAGCCCCGCCACCGGCTGGTGAGCACCCACCTGCCGATGGCGGCCTGAGTTGGCCTTCAGCATCAACACCCACGACCGCTGGGGTGTGGTGAACGTGGGCCAGTTCGCCACCCTCGAGCAGGCCCGCACGGCCTTCCGCGACCTCTGCGCCGACCCCTGGTACCGCCAGGACGGCACCGTGAAGGGGGCCGAACTGCTGGATTGCACCGACCCCGCAGCCCCCCAGCGGCTGGACTGGTTTTCGTTTCAGTAGGTGATCTAAAGGCCCTCAGCTCTCTGCGCTTCGGCGATCAGCCGCTGCACCCGCTCCAGCAGCGATTCGTTGCTGAGCCGGTTGTTGAGGCGCTCCACCAGCAGCGGAAAGGCCAGGGGCCCGGGCCGGGCCGTGCGCTCGATCCGCCAGCGGCTGGCGGCCATGCGCTCCAGGGCGGCCTGCAGCCGCGGCCGCTCCAGCTGCTCCTCCAGCACCTCCCGCCGCGCCTGCTCCAGCAGCAGCGAGTCGGGCTCGTGCTTGCTGAACACATCGAACAGCAGGGCGGCGCTGATCTGCAGCTGGCCGCCGGTTTTGTTCTGCCCCGGCATGCTCTGGCTGATCAGCCCGCTCACCTGGGCGATGGCGCGGAAGCGGCGGCGGCACAGCTCCGAGAGGTTCACCGCCTGCTCCAGGTCGTGCTCCAGCGCATCCACCGCCAGCAGGCTGTCGCCGTGCAGGTCGAGCAGCTCCTCAAAGGGGTAGCCCTTGGGGGCCAACAGCTCAAAGCCGTAGTCGTTCACCGACACGGTGACCGTGCTGGGCCGGTGCCGGGCCAGCCGCCAGGCCCAGAGGAAGCCGATGCCCTCGTGCACGAAGCGCCCCTCAAACGGAAACACAAACAGGTGGCTGCCCTCGCGGCTGCGGCACAGCTCCAGCAGCACCTCATCGCTGCGGGGCAGGCTGGAGAGGTCGATCTGCCGTTGCAGCAGCGGCTCCAGGGCCCGCAGCTCGGGCGTGTCCAGCTCCGCTTCCCCCGCCAGGGCCCGGGCGCAGCGGTCCACCTCCTGGCGCAGGTGGCCGCTGAGCAGATCCGAGAGGGCCATCTGGCCGCCGGCCCAGGCGGGCACCGTGGAGCTCTTGCGGGTGGTGGCCTTCACCTGGGCGGTCATCTCCCGCAAGCGCACGAATTCCAGTTGCCGTCCGGCGAAGAAGAACACATCCCCGGGCTTGAGCCGGCCGATGAAGGCCTCCTCCACATGGCCGATCACCGCCCCGCGCACGAAGCGCACCGTCACCGAGCGGTCGGCGGTGATCGTGCCGATGTTGAAGCGGTGCAGCCGGGCGATGGCCTTGTCGACCACCCGGTAGCGATCCCCCTGCCACACCAACTTGCGGTAGCGCGGGTAGGCCCCCAGGCAGCGGCCGCCGTGCTCCAGCACCTCCAGGCACCACTGCCATTGGCTGTCGCTCAACCCACGGAAACTCCAGCAGCGCCGCACCGTGGCCAGCTCCTGCTCGGGCTCGAAGCCCGGCCCGCAGGCGAGGCTGGTGAGGTGCTGCAGCAGCACATCCAGCGGCAGCTGGGGCGGGCGGCGGTGTTCCACCAGCCCCTGCTCCAGCCCGCGCCGCATGGCGCTCACCTCCAGCAATTCCAGGGCGTTGGTGGGCATGAACAGCACCTGGGAGGTGCCCCCCGGGCAGTGGGCGCTGCGGCCGGCCCGCTGCAGCAGCCGCGCCAGGTTTTTGGCGCTGCCGATCTGCACCACCCGCTCCACCGGCTGGAAATCCACCCCCAGATCCAGGGAGCTGGTGCACACCACCCAGCGCAGGGCACCGCTCTTCACCTGGGCCTCGATCGCCTCCCGCTCGGCCCGGTCGATGGCGCTGTGGTGCAGGGCCAGGGCGTCCTCCATCTCCGGGCAGGCAAAGCGCAGGCACTGGTGCCAGCGCTCCGCCTGGTTGCGGGTGTTGGTGAACAGCAGCGTGCTCACGGCCGGATCCAGGCCCGCCACCAGCTGCTCGTACATGCGCAGCCCCAGGTGGCCCCCCCAGGGGAAGCCATCGATGCTCTCCGGCAGCAGGCTGCGGATGGCGGTGCTGCGGCGGATGGTCGCCGTCACCAGCTGCGGCGCCGGCCCCACCCCCACAGCCGCCTGGGCCGCCTCCTCCAGGTTGCCGATGGTGGCGCTGATCGCCCAGGTGCGCAGCCGGGGGTTGAGCCGTCGCAGCCAGCTGAGGCACAGCTCAGCCTGCACCCCGCGCTTGCTGCCCATCAGCTCGTGCCATTCGTCGAGCACGACCGCCTGCAGCTGGGCAAACAGCTCGGGTGCCTTGGCGTTGCTGAGCAGCACGCTCAGCGACTCGGGCGTGGTGATCAGGATCTGGGGCGGGCTGCGCAGTTGCCGCGTGCGCTCGGTACTGCTGGTGTCGCCGTTGCGGATGCCGACCCGCAGCGGCCAGCCCATGGCGCTGATGGGTTGCTCGATCGCCAGGGCCAGATCGCGGCTCAGGGCCCGCAGCGGCGTGATCACCAGCAAGCGCAGGCCAGCGGGTGCCTTGCCCACGGTTGTGCTGCTCCAGCCCACCTCAGCCAGCAGTTCAGCGA